>CAZZGS010000072.1:0-10780 GCA_964653845.1 uncultured Bryobacter sp. | reverse complement strand
AACCTGCCGCGATTCACGGAAAATCCATTTCCGATTCTGAATGCTGGGCCCAAGCGTCAGCATCAGCACATTTAACTACGATGCTCCTAAAGGCCAAGTGCCCCCTATGTCGCAAGCCTTCCACGCAAGGCGATGAGTTTTTTCCTTTTTGTAGCGAACGCTGCCAGCTGATGGACCTTGGCAAGTGGGCAGATGAAGAGTACCGGATTCCGGGTGAGACGCTAGACGAATTGCCGGTTCGGCGTGAGGAAGACGCTGACGATGAAGCTAGCCGTCGCTGAGGTAATCGCTACCAGTTTCTACGCTGGGTATGTCCCGAAGGCCCCCGGCACTGCGGGTGCCGTTGTGGGTGTGGCCGGGGTGTACCTGCTGCATCACTTTGCCTACTTCACCCCGGTGCATCTGTTGGGTGTGGTTGTCCTTGCCCTATTGCCATCGATTTGGGCCACCAACGTCTTGATCGATGAATTGACGTTGAAGGATCCACAATGTGTAGTGGTGGATGAGGTGCTGGGGCAGATGCTGGCATTCCTTTGGTGTGATCTAGACAACCCTTTGAGTTATCTCGTGGCCTTTGGGCTTTTTCGGGCCTTTGATATCTGGAAGCCATTCCCGGTAAATCTCTTCGAAAAGCTGCCACGCGGGATTGGCGTGATCGCCGATGACCTCATGGCCGGCTTCTATGCGGCGCTCGTAATTTACATTCTTCACAACTTTCTCAATCTGCCTCTGTAAAAATAGAGTCAGATCCCTCATGTCCTCTATTCACATTGATCGCGTTCAGCCGGAAGCGGCGTTGCCAGGTGGCGAGTTTACTATTCGTGGCACAAATCTTGGTGGTGAAGTTCGTCCGGAGGTGCTCTTTGGCGATGCGCATGGTGCGGTGGTGGTAGGCTCTGGCAGCATGGTGATTGCGCGAGTGCCGGACGCTCCCAGCTATGGAGACCTGACTGTGCGGCGCGATGGCGTTGTTTCGAATGCCTATCATTGCGCGATCGGGATTCAGGTAGCCGATAGTCTGCATCCTGTGTCGAGCCCGGCTTGTGACCTGGAGGGCAATATCTATACGACCTTCTCGGGGAGCCGAGGGCAGAAGACAGCCGTCTCGGTTTACAAGATCGACCTGAACTATGATTGCCGCCCCTTTGCGAGCGACGTCATGAATGCTACGGGGCTCGCCTTTGACCAGAACGGGATGCTTTATGTGTCCTCGCGAAACGACGGGATCATCTACCAGATCACTCCAACGGGTGCGATGACGACTTTCGTCGAGGGGATGGGGATCGCTACGGGACTGGCTTTTGACCCGGCTGGGAATCTCTATGTTGGAGATCGTTCGGGGACGATTTTCAAGATCAACCCGGCGCGCGACGTATTTGTTTTTGCGACGCTGGAACCCTCGATTGCGGCTTACCATTTGGCCTTTGGGCCGGATTCCTATCTTTATGTCACCGGACCTACAACTTCGAGCTTTGATTCGATTCAGCGCATTGCGCCGAATGGGGAAGCGGAGTTGTTCTATCGAGGATTGGGGCGGCCTCAGGGGATCACCTTTGACCGTGAAGGGAATCTCTATTGCGCTGCCAGCTATTCTGGCCGCCGGGGGGTGGTGCGAATCAATCCGGCTCGCGAGCCGCAGCACTTTCTGTCCGGCCACGGAATCGTTGGGCTTTGCATCATGCCTTCGCGCTCGATGGCTGTCGCCACAACGAATGCGATTTTCAGGGTTGATGTCGATATCGCACGGGCCTAGGTCTTCTTATGAACGCAGCCATCATTGCCGTCGGGAGCGAAATGCTCACCCACATCAGAGTTGATACCAATTCTCTCTTTCTCACCGAAAGGCTCAATTCATTGGGCATTGAAGTGATTCAGAAGGTAGTGGTTGGAGACCGGCGAGAGAAGCTGGAGGCGGCCATCCGCTATTGCCTCGAACATTCTGAATTGCTGATTCTGACCGGGGGGCTGGGGCCAACAGAAGACGACCTGACGCGCGAAGCAGTTGGTAATGCCACTGGACTGGCCGTGCTGTTTGACCAGGGGATTTGCGATGCACTTGTGGCAAGGTTTGCCTCATTTGGGCGCAAGATGGCTGAGATCAACAAGCGGCAGGCTTACGTGATTGATGGTGCAGAAGTTATGCCGAACCCGAACGGGACAGCACCCGGGCAATGGCTGAGTTTGCCATCGAAACAGATTGTCGTCCTGCTACCTGGGCCGCCGGGCGAGATGAAGCCCATGGCCGAGAAGGAATTTCTGCCGAGACTTCAAAAGATGCTGCCGCCGCTCGCGTTGTCGACGGCAACCTTTCGCCTGACAGGGATGGGTGAATCGGATGTGGATGCTCTGGTTGCTCCCATCTACAAGCAGTACGAGAACCCGGTGACAACGATTCTGGCTAAGGCCGGCGATATCATCTTGCACCTGCGTGCTCAGACGAAGTCGCAAGCAGAATCGGATGCGCTGACGGCTGAGTTAGGGGCCAAGATTGAGGCTGTACTTGGAGAGCGGATTTACTCGCGTGACGGCTCGCCACTGGAAGAGGCAGTCTTGCGCTTGCTGGTGGAACGTGGACAGACGGTTGCCGTGGCAGAGTCTGTGACTGGCGGGATGCTTGGTGCGCGACTCTCCGGGATCGCCGGGGCTTCCAAGGCCTTTGTGGGTGGGTTTATTACTTACAACAATGCCCAGAAGCAGGCTCTGCTGGGAGTGGACCCATGGGTCTTGGCTGCGCAGACTGAAGTGTCTGAGGCGGTGGCGAGCCAGATGGCTGCAGCGGCACGGGAGAAGGCGAATTCCCACTGGGCGTTGAGTCTGACTGGATATGCCGGGCCTGATGGCGGGACCGAAGAACATCCGGTGGGTACGGTTTACATCGGAATCGCAGGGCCCGAGGGGTTTCTCAAGGTACAGAGGTTCCGTTACCCGGGTGGAGATCGTGACCGGGTGAGGCAGTTTGCCGTGCAATCTGCGCTCAACATGCTTCGATTGGCTGTGATTTAAGCGCTAAGCTAGATGATTATGCCAAAGCAACAACGCAATATATTGGGTCAAATTCTGATGCCCTGTTCGACCGATCCGATGACGGGTTTTTATCGAACCGGATGCTGCGAGACGGGTGACGAAGATCAAGGCCGGCATTTGATTTGTGCCGTCATGACCGATAGTTTTCTGGAATTCTCGAAGTCGATGGGGAATGATTTGTCTACGCCGCATCCTGAATGGGGATTCCCGGGGCTGAAAGCTGGAGACCAGTGGTGTTTGTGTGCGCTGCGGTGGAAGGAAGGGCTTGAGGCAGGCTGCGCTCCGCAAGTGATTCTGGAATGCACCCATCACAACGCACTGCAATTTGTGTCGCTGGAGGACTTGCACGCCCATGCTGTGCAGAAGAGCGGCGGAATGGTGAGCTAGGGAGTTTGCCAAATGGGCGCAAATCCGGTACACTAGGAGATTGTGGTGGCAACAGCATCGCTGTGCGCCTTCCTGCGAAACAGCCGAGTGTGAGATTGCTGTTTCAATTTCTGGCAAGACCAAACCCCTGGTTGAGCAAGTTGGAGTTAGAGTTATGTCCAAAGTATGTCCCGTAACCGGTAAGCGGCCCATTAGTGGCCACACGGTTTCGCACGCGAACAATAAGACCAAGCGTCGTTTTGAGCCGAATCTGCATGTGAAGCGTCTGTGGATTGCCAGCGAAAAGCGTTTTATCCGCGTTCGTTTGTCTGCCAAGGCCCTGCGCACCATCGATAAGGTGGGAATCGAAGCCGTGCTCCCGCTGTTGAAGAAAAAGTAGCCGACCCTAGCTAGAAGAGGAATTAAAAATGCGCATCAATATCAAGCTCGTCTCGACAGCTGGCACAGGCCACTACTACACGACTACAAAGAACCCCAAGAAGACCACCGAAAAGCTTCTAAAGAAGAAGTTCGACCCAGTGATCCGGAAGCATGTCGAATACAAGGAATACAAAATCTCCTAGGTTTTGTATTTCAAATCGAATTCAAAGAGCTGCCCTAACGGGCAGCTTTTTTACTTTGAGGCAGGAGTTTTTGTAGTTCTTTGCGAATGCCGATTACCAGAAGCAAGGCAATGACGGAGAAGTAAAGACAACGGAGAACACCAAAGAGAAAGACCTGGCTTGAATCTTCACCAACCGATTTAAATTTGGGGGCATCGCGTAGGGAGTCGAAGTCGAGGATTTGGCGTTTGGCTAGGAATGCCAAAGCATACTTTCGCCATTGCTCGTGGAAGGCGATAGCGGCGGTGCGGAATGAGGAGTATCTGGCCAGGCCGGTACCTGCCAAGTCATCGACTCCGAACTGGGCGACCGCATAGGGGGAAAGCCAAGACGCGGCGATTGCCATCTCATCGAGGCTGCGAACGTTGTCTTCAAACTCCTTTAGCTTCGGCGCGATCGCCTCTTCGATCCTGAGGTTCAGTAGCGCGATTGACTGCTGTTTGGGAAGAGGCTCTGTCCAATTGAGTGGCGCAAAGCCCTGGCGAGTGAGATAACGATCCACTCCTGCCTGATCATCAAGACGCATTTCCGTTGCCAGTTTGCGCCGTTCAACGATGAGGGGAAGGCGACCCTTGGGGCGCTCAATGGCCAACTCGATGCTTTGGATCAGTTGTGGCAATAGGAAGACCACCAACAGAAAGACTCCAGCATATTGAATCGTGGCTGATGGAAAAGAAGCAGAACGAATCAATAGGAATGCGAAAAGCAAAATCCAGCTAAGCAAATAGAGTGAAGTGAGCAGGCCCCAGAGGGAGAGACGTCCTAAAAGTTCATTGCTGTTCAATCTAAGGCCGCTGGAGTAAAGGCAAGCAATGGTGACGAGGAAGACTAGTGCGCCTGAACCCAAGAGAGGAAGAAAGATGCGCTCGATGACAAAATCGAAGAGCTTGGTTCTACCCGATGCTAACTTCTCAGCGTCTCCACGCGAAATGCACTTTCTGTAAATCATGTAGCAAAGTGGGATGAGCGCGATAGGCAAAAAGACGAGAAGTGCAAAGCTGAAATCAATACGGCCAAATCTGCGCCGTGCGGGGTTTTCGATCGGGTCGATATTAGACAACGGGCGCGTCGCATCGAGGCGGATCATATGCATGGATGGGGCAATCCCGGTGAAGCCAGCGCTGAGTTGACCCAAGGGCGGCGACTCAAGAACGATTTCAAAAAAACTAGTTGCCGGATCCGCTAATTGAGGTTCTCTATTTGCCCCTGAGTGAATCTTTCGTTCTTGCTCATGGAGTTTGGAGGTTGTAGAGGAAGCAAAGAGCAGGACCATCGCTACGCAGATGCCAAGGGTGAGTTGCAGGAGGATGCGTTTCGTATTGAAATTCATAGGGTGGCCTCGTGTTCGGATGCCTCAGGAATTTCTACTTTGTGCGATCTGATGGCGATAACGATGCCGAAAATCGAAATAAATCCGAGTCCTAAGGCAGGAAGAAGACAGGAGTTTAAGGCGAGGACGGGAGAAGGAATTCGAAGCTCGATTAATGGGAATTGCCGCCAGTAGTCTGAGCCTCGAAGGACCTTCTTTGCTTCCGGTCCGCTGGAGGTGACGACATCGTCATATATTTTTTTTAGTAATTTATCCCAGAACACGGTCACCTGTTCCACTTGCCAGCGTTCGCTGGCGAAATCTGTGGCTGAGAGTGCGCTGGAACTGATTTGAATCGCGACAAGGGGGAGCATCATGGATAGTGTTTGTTCCAGTCGCTCCTGGCGTTGAAAGATATCGACAACATTCCCCCGCAGCCGATGGCCTACCTCCCGCTGATATCGTTCTTCCTTCTGGAGTAAGATGGCCGACAGATTTACAGGTAATTCACTTGGACTGCTGACTTTGTAATCACGCAAAGCTTCATTGAAGAAACGTCGCTGACGGTCGGCTCTTGAGTCGACACCGTTGTAGCCGTTTTGGGTTTCAAATTCCAGTTGTTTTGCAAATTCATCGAGTCTGGGCAACGGAAATACCACAGCCGCCAGGTTGACCGTAAATGGTCTGGCAAGGCTGAAATTGAAGAGCCAGAATAGAACGAGAAGCCCTGTAGAACGAGACAAACTGGAGGATCGCTGATAGACGATCCAGCAGATGGTACCTGAAGCGATTGAGTAGAGGACGTAGGCACCGAGAATGAGCATCAGACGGATCGCACCTTCGATTCCAAGATTTTGGCGTTGGAGTGTAGCAGTGAGAAGACAGGAGAGCGCAACAGTGGGTCCGGCGAATTCGATGAGGTTTGTTTGGAGAGCCGCCCAAGATTGAAGGTTGAGCGAGCGGGATTTTCTGACCTGCTGCCATCCAAGTATCAAGGCCAGACAGGGAATCACGATTTGGCAGAACATGGCAGCATTGAGTCCGATTTGCCTGCCCATGGGAAAGACGTCATAGCCCAATTGGTCTTGGGCTCTAGCTGAGCGGGAGAGTTGCATCCAGACGGATTGAGCCTGCCAAGGCCCCTCACCAGCGTCAAATGCAGAGATAGGGGAGACTGCAGCGGGGAAGTAAACTGCCGAGGCAAGTGTGTCGAGAGGGAAAGCAGGGGCATGGTTGGTCCAGATCTGACGCACGGTCTGGTTGGCGGAGAGTGCCTCATCCATGAGTTGTGCAGTCTGCCACCATTGCAAGACAACAAGAAGAAGTCCAAGGATTGGTATCGCGATTCTAAACCAGCGAAGAAAGGGTTGTAGCGGATCGGCTTTTTCGTCCGTCATAAGACTTACAGTTTCTCATGTGTACGCTGGCCCACAATGTCATGCAAAAATAAAGGCGTCCGAAACAATATCCGTGGCAATTCGTCTTCAAATCCCCGCACGCGCCTTTTGGGTGCGAATCTTTCTCAGTCCCGTTGGCAGAATTGTTCTTGCCGGCCTGGCTTTTCTGTTCATATCCAGTTTGCTGGTCTTTGGCTTTGTCTACAGCAAATACTCACGCGAGATCGATGAAAAGCTCGCGATCGGCCCCTTTCGAAATGCCTCAAGAATTTTTGCGGCTCCGCACCTGTTGTCTCTTGGCGATCCTCTGGACCGGGAAGAGTTGGTTGGGCAGTTGCGTCGAAGCGGCTACAGCGAGGCAAGCGGGAATCCGGTTGGGCATTATGTTCTGCGAGGGGACTCTATCGAAATATATCCTGGGCCGGAATCTTACTTTGCCCGGGACGGCGGATTGATCCGGATTGCAGATGGGCGCATTTCGCAAATTGTTTCGCTGGCAGACAACTCCGTTCGCAACCAATATCAGCTTGAGCCGGAATTGGTAACGAACATCTTTGACCGTTCGCGGGCCAAGCGCCGGATGACTCGCTACGAAGATCTGCCGAAGCAACTAGTGGAAGCAGTAGTGAGTGTTGAAGACAAGCGATTCTTTAGCCACGCAGGCTTTGATCCGATCCGAATTGTTAAGGCCGTGATGGTGGACGTTTCCACCGGTCGTCATGCAGAGGGCGCGTCGACGATTAGCATGCAGTTGGCCCGGGGATTCTTTCTCAGCATGGAGAAGACCTGGACTCGTAAGCTGAACGAAGTGGTTTACACGCTCATACTTGAGCAGAAGCTAAGTAAAGAGCAAATTTTCGAATACTACGCGAATTATGTACCTCTCGGTTGGCGTGGTGGCTTCAATATCTTTGGTTTTGGTGAGGCGGCGCAAGCCTATCTTGGCAAGGATGTACGTGATCTTACGTTGCCTGAGGCGGCGCTTCTGGCCGGCCTGATCCAGCGCCCCAGTGCTACGAATCCCTTTACTTATCCAGACAGAGCAAAAAATCGCCGCAACATTGTCTTGCGCCTGATGCGGGATAACGGTTACATCAAGGATGATCAACTCGCTCAAGCCCGGGCGGTTGAAATCCGGACAGTTCGTGGAAATGGCGATGCTGCGGATTCATCGTATTTTGTGGATCTTGTGAACGATACGCTGCAGCAGAAATTTCCGGCCATGGACTTCCAGGATGGGGGCTACGGTATCTTTACTTCCCTCGATGTCGATCTGCAACGCGATGCGGCAGATGCGATGCGTATTGGCTTGAAAGAAGTAGATGAGGCGATAGCTAAAAAGCACAAGAAGGACAAGGACGGCAAGACGCCTGAGGTGCAGGCGGCGCTGGTGGTGCTGGATCCGCAAACTGGAGAAATCAAGGCGCTGGTGGGTGGCCGGAACTATGGCTTGTCGCAATTGAACCGTGCCATGGCGAAGCGGCAGCCTGGATCGATCTTTAAACCGCTGGTTTTTGCGGCAGCACTCAATACGGCTTTATTCGATAGCGAAAGGGTTTTCACTCCGACATCCATCTTGATCGATGAGCCGACCACATTTTATTACGATAGCCGGAGCTACGAGCCTGGTAATTTCGGTGAAAAGTATTATGGCGCGGTGAGTCTGAGGACGGCGCTGATGAAGAGTTTGAATATTCCGACGGTGAAGCTGGCAGAGGCCGTTGGCTACGGAGCAGTAGTGAAGCTGGCCCGCCGTGCAGGCTTGAATATGGAGGTGCGTCCGACACCGGCGGTTGCACTGGGTGCCTATGAAGTGACACCGATCGAGATGGCCGGGGCCTATACGATGTTTCCGTCGGGTGGGGTGGCCTCTCGGCCAAGTTGGGTTCGTTCGATCCGCGATCGATTTGGTGCGAATATGTTTGAGAGCAAGACTGAGCGGCAAGAGGTGCTGGATCCGCGGATCAACTACATCATGGTGAACCTGATGGAAGATGTAGTGCGGGCGGGGACCGGGGCTGGGGTTCGAAGCCGTGGCTTTGGGCTGCCGGCTGGTGGCAAGACGGGTAGCAGCCGGGATGGCTGGTTTGCCGGGTTTACCTCGAAGCTGGTTTGCGTTGTTTGGGTAGGCTTTGACGACAACCGCGATATCAAGTTGGAGGGTGCAAGGAGTGCGCTGCCGATATGGACGGAATTCATGAAGCGGGCGCATACGCATCGGGAATATCGCAATGCGCACAGATTTGAGCCGCCTCAGGGTGTGGTTTCCGCCGAAGTGGATGTTGCCACAGGCAAGTTGGGTGCAGGGCGGTCTGAGGTCTATGTTGCGGGCACGCAGCCGGTTGAAGGTGTGAGCGGCCAAACGCAGGTATTTGCCTGGGATGCAACAGAAGAGGCCAAGGCTGAAGATCCTTCCAACGCAACCGGTGGGGGGAGCCGGAGTGTGACCTTGAAGAAGAAAGATGCCGATGCAGCAAGGGCCGAAGCCGCCGAGGCCGCCCGCCGGGCAAAGCCTGCGGAGGGGCAAGGTGGAAAGACTGGGATCTGGGGAAAGATCCGGTCGATTTTCAAATAAGTTTTTTTGGATTAGAATTATGAGCAAGTGAGGTGCTTTATGCGTTTTCGCACCCTGTTTATATCCGTCTTGACCGGAGCGACGTTGTTCGCCCAGCCAACGACTTCCAGTTTTGCCCCCAGTGCATCAACGACGAACACTGCGCCCCCGACGCCCAAGCCTGAATTGAGTTCAGAGATGCGCGGCGATATTTTCATGGCGCGCAAGATGTTTCGCGAGGCGGTGGAGATGTACCAGAACATGCCGGCAGATTCTCCCATCACCTGGAACAAGGTGGGCATTGGCTTTCACCAGATGGGGCAGCTCAGTTCGGCACGCAAAAACTATGAGCGTTCTGTGAAGCTGAATCCGAAGTATGCCGAGGCGATCAACAATCTTGGGACTGTTGCCTACGCTCAAAAGAACTATCGCCGAGCGGCGAACTATTACAAGAAGGCACTGCTGTTTACACCGGAGTCAGCCAGCATCCATTCCAACCTGGGGACGGCGCACTTTGCCCGCAAGAAGTACGAAGATGCGATGACTGAGTACCAGCGCGCAATCGTACTGGACCCGAATGTGTTTGAGCATCGTGGCTCACAGGGAACTGTTTTGCAGGAACGCAGTGTTGAGGAAAGAGCCAAGTTTCACTTTCATCTGGCGAAACTCTATGCCAGGAGCGGGCAGCCGGATCGAGCCATACAATACCTGCGCAAGGCGCTGGAAGAGGGGCTCAAAGATCGCGACAAACTCGCCTCTGACGATGCCTTCGAGCTTTTGCGCGATAATCCAGAGTTTCAGACACTTCTGAAAACGGAATTTCGTGCGATCTAGCCAGTACTTCACTTTTAGCCCTTTAGTTTTGACTTTGGCGCTTGCCTCGTGTTCGCGGCAGGCACCTTTGCCTTTGAATCCCCGAATCGCGGTTGCTGAATTCGACAACCAGTCGACGATTGCGGATCGATGGGTTCGCCCCTTGTTGAGCTACGCAATTATCCAGCAGCTTCAGGCGGAGAAAACGATGGCGGCCAGCCTGGTCAATGATGCCGAGGGGTGGCGCACGCTTGGGGTAGGGCGAGTGATAAGCGGGCACTACCGCAGGGAAGGGAAGGGGATCCGGATTCACGCCGCCTTGACCGACGTAGCGAGTACCGGGCTTCTCCAAGAGTTTGATGAAGTGGTGGAAGAGGCGAAGTTGCTGGAAGCCTCGACGCGTCTTGTATCCAAGTTGTCAGGCATAAAGCCGTCGAACTTGAATTTTGATTTTGCTCAGTGGAAGGGATTCGCAGAGGCTCAAGTTGAAGGTGGGCCAGGGGCACTCGCTACTTTCGTTGAGCGAAATCCTGGCTTCGCGCTGGCTTATCCGATCCTGGCTGACATGTTGGTGCGCAGCGGCAAACGCGAGGAAGCGCTTGCACTGAAAAATAAATTTCCTGTGGCTGCCGATCCCCTGACCCGGATACAGATGGATTATGCGCTGGCTCCAGACGCTGGGGCAAAGCTTGCG
>CAZZGS010000071.1:0-11880 GCA_964653845.1 uncultured Bryobacter sp. | reverse complement strand
ATTCGATGTTGCGTGCCTGGCGAATATTCGGATTCTCAAGCAACTGTGCAAGCACATGCTCTGGAACCGCCGCATCGCAAGAAATGATCGCCGTCGCCTTGGCGTGGCCACCCTCTTGTGAAGCAGACTCTTCGCGGCCAAGCGAGAAATTGGCAATGTTGATGCCATTCTTGCCCATCACCGTCCCTATATATCCGATGACTCCGGGCACATCGAGATTTTTTAGATAGAGGAGGTAGCCGTCCAGCGGTGCCTCGCAATAGATCCCGTCCACATTGAGCAATCGGGGCTTGTCAAGAATCACTGCACCTTCAACACTGGTTTTGCCAGCCGAGGTTTCAACCTCGATGCGAATCGAATCGCTATGCCCAGACCGCAGCAAGTGGTTTTCATTGATATTCAAACCACGATCAGCCGCAATCTGCATCGCGTTGATCAGGTTCGCCTTGCTCGCCAGCGACCGCTGCAACAACCCACTCAAGCCAGCATTGCGAACCAGCGTCGTGTTCAGCTCGGCCACTCGGCCAGCATAGGTAAAGCGCACCATGACTGGATTCGAGTCACTGATGAAAGACGCAAAAGTACCCAGGCGCTCGGCCAGCGAAATGTACGGCCCCAGGGCCCGGTACTGCTCCGGTGACAGTGCCGGCATATTCACGGCATTGATGGCGATCCCGTTCTGCAAGTACTCAGCCACCTGTTCAGCAATGCGAATACCAACAATCTCCTGTGCCTCTTCAGTCGACCCGCCAATGTGCGGAGTCGCAATCAGGTTCGGCTGCTTGAGCAAAGGATGATCGGCAGGCAAGGGCTCGGGGTCAAACACGTCCAGCGCCGCCCCACCCAATTTGCCCGAATCGAGACCCTTCAACAGATCATCGAGATCGACCAACTCGCCACGAGCGCAATTCACAATGCGCGCGCCGTCTTTCATCTTGGCGATCGACTCAGTGTTTATCATCTTCGTCGTCTCGGGCGTCAGTGCCACGTGCAACGTGATGTAGTCACTCTGCGCAAACAACGTGTTTAGATCCACCAGCATAACGCTGAGATCTTCAGCCTGCTGCGTGCTCACGTATGGATCGGCTGCAATAATCCGCATACCAAAATTACGTGCGCGCAACACCACTTCGCGCCCAATCGAACCCAAACCAGCCACACCCAGCGTCTTGCCGCGCAACTCGGTGCCAATAAATTTGCGCTTCTCCCACTTGCCAGCCTTGGTCGACTGGCTTGCATTCGGAATCGAGCGTGCCATCGCCAGCATCAGCCCCACCGTGTGTTCGGCAACAGAAATCGCATTGCCCCCAGGCGTATTCATCACCAGGATGCCGCCATTGGTAGCAGCCTGCAGATCCACGTTATCGACGCCAACACCCGCACGTCCAACGACGCGCAGCTTTGGTGCCTTCTTGATCAACTCGGCGTTCACTTTTACGGCAGAACGAACCAAGAGTGCATCGCAATCAAAGAGATGTTCTTGATATGTCTTCGGGTCGGCCTGGATTACAGTCCATCCAGGTACGGCGGCCAGCAGGTCAAAGCCAGCTTGAGCAATAGGTTCGGCAACAAGAATCTTCATTCGGGTCTAGACAGCAACAGGTTCCTTGGTAATTTCTTTAGATAAGGCCGCCGCGGCATACACGTTTTGAACTGCGGCCACGCCGCGTCCAAACTCCACGGGTTGACCGTGGGCCGCGAGAATAATTTCGAGTTCAGCGACCATCGCAAAAAGGTCGCCAAAATCGAAATAGCCAAGGTGAGCTACTCGGATGATTTGTCCCTTCATCGAGCCCTGACCGTTGGCAATAATGGACCCGAAGCGGTTGCGGAAGTCCTTCACGATCACGCTCGAATCCATGCCTGCAGGGGCACAGATTGCCGTGACCGAAGAGCCGGGGTTCTTCCCCAAAAACAAACAAAGATCCAGTGCTGTGGCGGCAGCGCGGGTTGCGGTGGCCAGCAACTGGGCATTTTTAATCAGATTGTCCATGCCGAGGTTCTTAATGTATTTCAAGGCCTCGTCCATAGCCAATACCAGACTCACGGCAGGCGTCCAGGCGCTCTCGCCATTGAGAGCATTCTTGCGTTCACGCCGCAAATCAAAGTAGAAACGAGCGTTCTTCGATTCATCCATACGCTTCCAGGCCCTCTCGCTTACCGAAAGGAAAGCAAGCCCTGGCGGAATCATAAACGCTTTCTGTGAACCGCCAATGACAATATCAAGGCCCCACTCATCGATCTTGAGAGGCATCGTACCCAGGCCCGTAATCGCATCGATTACGAAGAGGGCATCGGTTTTGCGAACAGCTTTCGCCATTCCTTCGATATCGTGCATGGCACCGGTTGAAGTTTCGGAAGCCTGCACAAACACTCCACGAATGTTAGGGTTAGCCTCAAGTGCAGCGGCCACCTGTTCCGGCGTGACAACACTGCCGTAGGGCTGCTCGATCACAGTCGGATTGAGGCCGAATGCTTTGGTAAGCGCCGTCCAGCGCTCGCCAAACTTGCCAGCCGTGCAAACCAAAACTTCTTCTCCGCAAGAAAAGCAGT
Source organism: uncultured Bryobacter sp. (assembly GCA_964653845.1). Taxonomy (GTDB): domain Bacteria; phylum Acidobacteriota; class Terriglobia; order Bryobacterales; family Bryobacteraceae; genus Bryobacter. The sequence goes on along the minus strand of CAZZGS010000071.1, from coordinate 9,327 downwards.
TTTGGACAGTTGCTTCCATAGCACCAGATCCGGAAGCCACCAGCACGATAACGTCGTTCTGGGTTTGCATGACTTCTTTGAGGCCGGACAGCACCGACTTATAAACCTTGCGGAAATCTTCCGTCCGGTGATGGATATCGGAACCCATCATCGCGTGAAGAGCCTGAGGCAAAAGTGGTGTCGGTCCCGGGGTTAGTAGGCGATTTTTCTTGATGTACATAGTGGAATTTGCAACAAAACGGATAATCCGGGGGTGTATTCACTAGAATAGCAAACAGCATGAGTTTGACAGAGCGTATCCAAAAGGACATGGTCGAAGCGATGAAGGCGAAGCAAGAGCTGCGCCTCAGCGTCGTTCGCGCCATCAAGACGGCCCTATTGAAGTACAAAGCCGACAATATGAAAGAAGCGGACGAAGCCGCCGAGCAGTCGATGCTCAAAACGCTAGCAAAGCAACGCATGGATTCGATTGAACAGTTCACGAACGGAAACCGCCTTGAACTGGCCGAAAAAGAAGCGGCCGAACTGGTGATCATCGAAGGCTACCTACCCCAGAAGGCCAGCGCCGAGGACATCGCCGCTGCCGTAGAAGCCGCCATAGCTGAAACTGGTGCCACAGGCAAAGCCCAGATGGGCATCGTCATGAAAGCCGCCACCGCCAAGCTGGCCGGCAAGAATGTCGACGGCAAGGCGCTGAGCGAATTGGTCAAGTCCAAGCTGCCATAACTTTTCGAATGGCAATTTCAGTTGGCGATCAACTTGGACCTTACAAGATCCTCTCTCCCTTGGGCAAAGGTGGGATGGGCGAGGTATATCGTGCGCACGATTCCCGTCTGAATCGCGATGTCGCCATCAAAGTCTCGAGCTCACAGTTCAGCGAACGTTTCGCCCGCGAGGCTCGTTCCATTGCCGCTCTGAATCACACCAACATTTGCCATCTCTACGATGTCGGTCCAGCTTATCTGGTCATGGAGCTTGTTCAGGGTCAAGAGTTGCGAGGCCCGCTCAAGTTTGAGGAGGCGCTCCCCATCATCCGCCAGTTGATCGATGGCATCGAGGCCGCCCACGACAAGAACATCATCCACCGCGACCTCAAGCCAGCCAATATCCAGGTCACCCCTGAGGGGATCGTCAAGATTCTCGACTTCGGATTGGCCAAAGCTTCAGAGCCCTTACTTACGTGTGAAGGCAACGATGCCAATTCCCCAACGCTAAGCCTGGATGAAACCAAGGCCGGCGTCATACTCGGAACAGCCGCCTACATGGCCCCCGAACAAGCTAAGGGCAAAACTGCCGACAAGCGCTCCGACATTTGGTCTTTTGGTGTCATTGTCTATGAACTGCTCACGGGCAAACGCCTCTTTACCGGTGAATCCGCAGTCGATCTACTCGGCAAAGTAATCAATCAGGATATCGATCTCTCGGCCGCTCCCGTAATCTCGCACAAGCTACTCCGCTGGTGCCTCGAAAAAGACCGAAAGGACCGCCTCCAGTCCATAGGAGACGCTCGAAGACTACTCTCTGAAGCAAACATTTCTGCGACAATTTCCACACCTGCAAAGCCACTCCACAAGCAGCCCCTCGTCTGGCTGCTTGCCTCAATCGCGGCATTCTCTCTAGCTTGCGCCCTTTGGGTTCGCCCCAGCGTTTCCTCAAATTCTCCAATCCGGTTGACGATCACATTGCCCCTGGGCCAGGAAATCACCAGCGCTCCCGCCATTTCACGCGATGGACGCCTCATCGCCTACGCAGCCAAACAGGGGCCTGATGAACCTCAGCTCTATTTGCGCGATTTGAATTCGTTCGAGGCTCGGTTGGTACCGGGCACCACTGGCGCCAGAATGCCCTTCTTTTCACCTGACGGCAAATGGATTGGCTTCTTCGCGCAGAGCTTCCTGCACAAAGCGGAAGTTTCTGGGGGATCCCCGACGCGACTGGCTGAAGCCCCATATCCGCTTGGTGGCTCCTGGCAGGAGGACGATACCATCGTCTACACCCCCTCCCTCGGATCTGGCTTGTTCAAGATACAGGTCTCTGGCAGCACCCCTAAACAGATCACCAACCCGGATGGTGCCGCAAGTGGTTACGCCCATGTCTATCCGCAGGTGCTACCTGGCGGCAAGCAAATTCTTTACAACACGTGGGGCATCTCGCAGGGGAGCAAAATCTTCTCCTTCGAAACCGGGAAATCTGAATTGATACTGCCGCAAAAGAATCTGAATGCAGCGTTTTTTATTTCCGGAAGACTTCTGGTCAACGATGACGCATCAGGACTGAGGTCTGCCCTCTTCAACATCGCAAAGCCCAACCAAACAAGCGCTGATACCTTTCTGATGCCAAACGTTTATTCAGACATCGAAAATGAATCTCGCCCCTGGATGGCCGTCTCGGATTCGGGCACTGCCGTTCTGGCTCCAGGCAATGTGGCCAAAACATCATTGGTGTGGATCGATCGTCAGGGCAAGATCGCTCATGCACTTAAAGAACAGGGGCCCTACCGCGAATCCAAGCTTTCGCCCAACGGCGACCGGGTAGTCGTCAGGCACGGCCTCGACCTTTGGGTCCACGATTTGGTCCGCGACTCTCGCACTTCGCTCACTGCTGGCAGCGGCAATAACATGATCCCGATCTGGAGCAGCGATGGGCTCCGAATCATCTTCGCTTCCAACCGAAGTGGAAATTGGGAGGTTTATTCACAAACCGCCGACGGGTCCGAGCCAGCCGAGGTGATGTTTGAACTTCGTGGCAACCAGTTCCCCTGCTCGATACTCCCCGACGGAACCCTTATCTTTCGCGAAATGAAAGAAGCCAGCGGAACCGACCTCTGGGTCCGAACACCCAACGGCAAGATTGAGCCCCTTCGTGTCACGAACTTCAATGAAAACGTCGCCCAGATTTCCCCCGGGCCCGGCCCACTTTGGGTGGCATACGCTTCAGATGAATCCGGGCGCAATGAAGTCTTTATGCAGTCCTTTCCGTCTGGGCAAAACAGACTCGCGGTTTCCAGCGGTGGCGGCAGCTTGCCGCGCTGGTCTCGCGACGGTAGAGAGCTCTTCTATCTCACAGGTTCTTCTATCGTATCTGTCCCCATACGGCCAGATGGCAGCCTCGGACCTGCGCAGAAAATCTTGGACCTCCCCGATGTGTTCGTCAACCAACGATTTCAGTCCTACGATGTCTCACCCGACGGCAAACGCTTCCTGATGCACCTGCGCGAACCAGGCTCAGTGCCAAGACAATTGAATGTCATCCTCAACTGGAACAAATGAAATCTCGATAAGAAGCTATTGCAGGCAACGGATCGCGGCGCCAAGCTAGAGAACCAACAGCGAGTCCTCAAACCGGGTACCTCGAGCCAATTCCCTGATTCCCGCATCGGCGGTCACCAGTTGCGCTTGCTTGCTATAGGCCAGCATCAACAACTGCATATCGGTAACTTGGCCGCTACCAATCAACTTGGAACCCTCTCGCGAGCTAAGCTCGGTGAGGTCAACGTCCAAACTCCAAAATACGTGGTCGCTTTTCCCACAAGTCTGCTCAAGCCCGCCTAGCGCCTGTGCAAGCGATGCATGCGTGCCTCCCAGCAACTGATACGCAACGCGAAGATACCCGGCCTGAGTTAGAGGACAGCTCGCCCAGGGGCGCGCTGTCAATTTATGAAACCAGCCGTACGCTCTTGCATGCAGAGTATGCTCCGGGAAGCTCAGCCCAACAAGGACGTTAACGTCCAGGAGACAACGCACGCCTGACCTGTTCTTCTTCGTCTAGTCTCTGCAATTCCTTCACGCGCTCGCTAGTTAAAGGTGGCGATCCGGGTGGAAGATCGAACACAACCCAGCCATTCTTGGTCTTGAATTTCGGCAAGCTCTCCGACCCCTTATAAACAAGGTCAGACGCCGCCTGCCCCAAAGAAATATGCCTCTTCTCGGCGTACTCTTTGATCGCTTCATAAGCTTGATCTTCCAGATTCAAAGTTGTCCGCATTTGATGCGATTATATCGAATCAAGCGCATCAAATCCTCAAGCCGGACGCACAAACCAGTCCTGCGGCACATGACCCTCAGGCAGCAACGCCCCCTTGTCGAGGTACCGCGCCTTCGAAGCGAAACTCGCCGCATGCGGATCATGCGTCACCATCACAACAGTCTTGCCGTGCTCTTGATTGAGCGTCCGCAATATCGTCAGCACATCCTGCGCACTTTGCGAATCAAGGTTCCCCGTCGGCTCATCGGCAAGAATCAAATCCGGATCCGTAACCAGCGCCCGCGCAATCGCCACACGCTGTTCCTGCCCGCCCGACAACTGTTTCGGCAGATGCGTCAACCGGTCTCCAAGCCCTACAAGCGACAATGCCGTCGTAGCATGCTCCCGCCGCTCCTTGGCATTCAAGTTCGTCAGCAACAACGGCAGCTCCACATTCTCAATCGCCGTCAATACCGGAATCAGATTGAAGCTCTGAAAAACAAAGCCTACATGCACATTCCGCCACTGTGCCACCTGCTTGTCCGACAGCGCCCGCAAGTCCTGCCCCAACACATCAATCGTCCCGCTCGTGGGCCGCTCCATCGCTGCAATCAGATAAAGCAAGGTCGACTTACCTGACCCCGAAGGCCCCATCAGCGCTACAAACTCACCTTTGCGAATCTCAATAGACGCGTCCTTCAGCGCCGTCACCTCAAATTGATCCCGCTTGTAAACTCGCGTCAGATCCCGCGTCTCGATCACGACTTCGCTCATTTTGTAGCTCCCTTTGCCTTCACCTTCGCACCATCCTTCAAGTCTGCCGGCGGATTCAAAACCAGATCCTCGCCACCAATCAGACCCTCCTCCACCCGCATGCCTTCGCTCGTATTCCCCGTCACCCGAACCGCGCGACGAATCACCTTGCCACCCAACACAATGAAGACGGCATCATTGCGCACAGCCGCCGTCGGCACATATACAACCGGCTTCGCAGCCACCGGCGAGGCACCAGACACAGCCTTGGCCTCCTCATAAAACGCCACACTTGCATTCATGTCCGGCCGGAGAAAATCATCCGGCTGCAACACCCGCACCTTTACCTGTACCGTGGCCTTCTGCCGGTTGGCCTCAGGGGCAATCTCCGAAATCATGCCGTTGTACTTGCGATCTGGATAGGCATCGGTGGTAATCGTACCCTTCTGCTTACGATCCAGGCGCGCAAAGTCATTCTGATTGATATCGAGTTCTACCTGCAAATCGGTCAGATCGGCGAGGGAAACCACATAGCCCTTGGCCCCCTTATCGCCAACAAAACCGGTGGTCACAAACTCACCCTTCTCAACATTCCTCTCAAGAACGGTTCCAGTAACTGGTGCTTTAATTAACGTGTTCGACAAGGTGGATTCATAAAAGGCCACCCGGCCCTTAGCCTCCAGAATCTGCCCCCGCAAGGCATCAATCGTCTCCCGCCGTGGCCCGATCTTCACTAGCTCAAACGTTTTCTCAAGCGAGTTCACCCGTGCGCGCAGCGAGTTCACCCGCCCCTCGGCATCATCGAGCACCTGCTGAGCCGATACCTTCTCACGCACCAGTTCCTGCGTCCGTTTCAGCGTAATTTCGGCATTCGCCAGATCCGCTTTCGCCTGATCGACATTCGCCCGCGCCGTGGCAATCTCCTCCGGTCGCGACCCGTTTGTCAACTCCTCAAGCCGCGCCTCAAGAGTTCGCAACTGCCCCACCGCCTGCTGCAACTGCGCCTTGTACTCATCATCCTCAAGCCGCACAATCACCTGGCCTTCTTTGACCCGATCCCCCTTCTCAACACCAATCCACAAGACGCGCCCCACCACCTTCGACGCCACCTGGATCTTGTGATGTGCCACGATGTACCCGGTCGCATTCAGGATCACTGTCTGCCCGGCACCACTGGCCGAAGTAGAAGACGAAGAAGACTTCACCCGGTAGACGGCCACCTCAGGAGCATCATTCAAATACCCATAAACAAAGCGCCCCACCCCTGCCAGCACAAAGAGCAGAATCCCGATCACGATAAAGCGCCTTGCCCAAGGCGACCCGCCCTCCGGCACAGCTTTTTTTGAGCGATCAATCCGCAAATTCTTGATTTCCGCTTCCATCTATATCTCTCTCAATGCGGTCAAAATTTCTTTACGCGCTGCGCTACGGGCAGGAAAGACACCGCCCAGCGCCCCCAGCGCCATAGCAAACCCCATCCCGATCCCCATTATCGCTGGCGTGATTTGGAACGAGAAAGCAATCTCGCTAAACGTCACAAAGTTGCCAATCCCCGTCTCGATATTGTTCAGAGGCAACACCAGCAAACACCCCAGCGCCCCACCCAGCAACGACAAAAGCATTGACTCCAAGAAGAAGCTTGTCAAAATACTTGACCGGGCAAACCCGAGTACACGCAAAGTGCCAATCTCTTTCGCCCGGCGCGCAACGGCCGCATACATCGTGTTCATCGCAGCAAAGCAACTGCCCACCGCCATAATCACCGACACAAACAACCCAAGAAACTTAATGGGCGCGGCAGAAACCGTCTGCGCCGCATAATAGGCCAACTCCGTCTGCGCATCGACATTCAACTTGATGTCTGAGTTTAAATCGTTTACCAGAGCCTGCACCGCCACCTCATCGGTAGCCCGTATCAGACTGGAGCTCAACACTTCAGAGCGGTTGTAATCCGCACTCGCCTGATTAAGATCGGCGAAGATTTCGCTATTGACAGCGCTACGTCCACCATCCATCACCCCAACCACTTCCCATTCCCCGCGAGCAAACTTCAACTTGCCGCCAATCCGCGCATCCGGAAAACGCTTCGCAATCGACTTGCCCACTACCACTTCACGCTTACCCGTATCAAACCAGCGGCCCTCCATCAGCTTCACCTGCTTGCGCATCGCAATCCCTACCGGAGGCAACCCGCGAAGAGTAATATTCATCCCGTCGGGAGCATCGACACTGGCCAGATTCAGAATCGTCACCATCTCAAGCGACGCCATCGGCTCACCCTTGGCATCGCGTTGAATGCCAGCCTTGAACTTCAGATCCTGATAAGCCGTCCGCGCAAAATTACTCGACAACTCGGCGGTGGAACCCTTCCGCATCACCAAAACGTTGAGCGGGTCTCCAGAGCTCTCAAAAGCCGTCTGCAATCCCTGCACCAAAGCCAGCACGCTCAGCAGCACCGCCACCGTAAGGCCAACGCCCAATGCCGTCATCAAAGTCGTTGTCCGACGCACAATTAAATTTCGAATGTTGTAAGAAAGTGGAATCGCCATATGCCCTTAACCCGAGTACTTCAACGTGTCGAGAATGTTAGTTCGCGCGGCATTCATTGCCGGCACAAAAGAAGAAATTAAAGCGATTACCACGGAGAACCCGAGGATGAACAACACGGTCGGCGGGGTTAGGCTGAGGTTCTTAAACTGCCCAATAAATCCGCCCGCACTCGCAGCCACACCAGCGGCAAGCCCGCTAGCCACCAGGCAACCAAGCGCCGCACCTACCAGAGACAACACTACAGCCTCGCCCAGGATGAGAAACAGAATCCCTCCATTAGTAAAGCCAAGCGTCTTCATCACACCCACCTCGCGCACACGCTCTCTCACCGCCATCGCCATCGTATTGGCCGACACCAGCAGGATCGTAAACGTAACCGCCCCGCAGATCACCAGCAGAAACACCTTCACATTCCCAAGGAAGGAAACGAAGCTCAGAACAAATGCCGCCTCAGTCTCCGTCCGCGTCTGCACCGGCGCGTTCTTGAACATCTCGTCCACACCCCGCTGTACTGCACTGACGTCTTCTTTCGACCGGGCCAGTATGTTGAAGGTTCCCGCAAAATCCCGCCTCCCCGCAGGCAGGCTCTGGTAGAGATATTCGAGATTGAAGAACAACGTCTCGTCGTTCAAAGGATCTTCAAAAATACCGCGCACGATCAGTTCTTTATCACCCGGGAAAATATCGCCCTTCAGCGTCAACCTCTCCCCAAGCCGGATACCAAGTTTGTCGGCCAACCGCTTACCCACCAGACAAGCGGTACGCTCCTTCAGGAACGCCTGCTTCTGGTCTTCCGGCAACACAAGATCTTTCTGTACCTTGAAGAAATCCTCCGGCTCTACAGCAAACCGCGCAAAGTTATTCCGTTGGTCTGCAGCCTGATCCTTATACGTCCCGCCAAACCACATCGAGATGTAAAGGTCTTGAACCCCAGGCACAGCCTTGATCTTCTGCTTATATGAAGCCGGCATGATCACAGTAAGTGAAATCCGGTTGCGGGTAATCAAGCGTAGGGCTTGCGACGGTGTCGGGTCCTCAAAGTACAAAGCGTTGTACATCGCAAACAAAACACCCAGCAGCGTAAACGACATTGTCACAGAAAGAATCGTCAGGATACTTCTGCGCTTGCTTCGGAGCGAGTTCTTGAACATCAGAGGCAGGAGTCGCAGCATGTACTCAAGTGTAAACGCAAAATCTTCGCTATTTGTTCGCAGATTCTAAATCATTCCAGCCGCCCCAGGCCTGGGTCCATCCCTTGGTCTTATATCTCCAGAACAGGTGCAATCCAAACCCCAACAACAACACCAACCCAAGCGAAAAACCAAAATACGGCGCCTGCCGGTAACTCCAACAAACGAACAGGATCACAACTCACTTGAGCAACCGGAACCACACCGGCTGCGCCTTCTTAGAAAGTGCAACTCTCACTTCGCGCTTTAAAATTGCACCGGTCACAACCCGAACATATCAGATTGGTTGTAGTCTGTTAGACACTCGCAAGGAATCTCTCATGAGCGTCAAACACACACCCTACGTCCCCGAAAACATGAAAATGAAAGAGTTCTCCTGGGCCGCGCTCGCCCTGGGGCTCGTGATGACCGTCATCCTCGGTGCAGCCAATGCCTACCTCGGCCTCCGCGCCGGTATCACCATCGCAGCCACTTACCCCGCCGCAGTGATCGGCATGGCCGTCATCCGCATGTGGCGCGGCACCATCCTCGAAGAAAACATTGCCCGTACCGCCGGCTCGATCGGCGAAAGTGTCGCCGCTGGCGCAATTTTCACCCTCCCCGCCTTCGTCATCGCAAAAGTATGGCCCACCTTCAGCGGCCCTGAGGCGTACTGGAAGTCTACCGTCCTGATGATCATCGGCAGCCTCCTCGGCGTCCTCTTCGTCAGCCTCGTCCGCCGCGCCCTCGTCGAAGACCCAGAACTCCCCTTCCCGGAATCCGTCGCTGCCAGTGAAATCCACAAAGCCGGCCAGCAAGGCTCCGGCGCGGCAAACTTCCTCTTCTGGAACATCGGCACCGGCGGCCTGGTCTACCTGATGGGCGTCTTCAA
>CAZZGS010000070.1:0-11900 GCA_964653845.1 uncultured Bryobacter sp. | reverse complement strand
GTATTCAATCAAGGTATTGGGCAATTCCCCCTTCGCACTCGTGGCGGAAGCCGTCGGTTTCGATCCCGCGACAACAGCCTTGATGGAAATGAAAAAAGAAGCAATTATTGTCGACCTGAAATTCGGTACTCTCGCCAAGGCTGAGTCTGTGCTCACCATCACCGAGAAGGTGATCGAGCCAACAGTCGACCAGCGCGACGCAGCCCTGTTTAACAAAACCCTCTTTACTCGCGACGACCAGATCTTTCAGACCCTTGGCGCAGGCCTCAGCCTCGGCCAGCACGCCGGTGGCGGAAAGTCTCTCGAAGTACGCCGCTTCGGTTTTAATCTCGACCACGGCGGTGTTGGCGGTGGTCTCAAAGTAATGCTCGACGACATGATGCTGAACTTGCCTTCCGGCGGCCACGCTCACGGCTATCTCGGTGCCCTCAAAGGCCTCAGCCCCGAACTCGTCGAAAGCGTCAACCTGATCAACGGCCCCTTCAACGCCCAATACGGCGACTTCAGTGGCCTCGGCGTCGTAAACATCAAAACCCGTGAAGAGATGTCCGACCAACTCACCGGCCGTGTTCAATTTGGACAATTCAACACAAGACGCGTCTTCACAGCCTATAACCCTACCTTCAAGAACACAAATTATCTGGTTGCCAACGAGTACAGCTATTCCGACGGACCCTTCCTGAATCCACTCCGTTACCTCCGCGACAACATCACTCTCGGAGTCTTCCACACGATACGGCCCGGCGAGAAGTTTGGCTTCCGCGCCTTAGGCGCACTCAATGATTTCTATAGCGCCGGCCAGTTGCCAGTCGATCTCATCGAGCAGGGCAAATTGGATCGCTTCGGATTTATCGATCCCACTGATGGCGGCAAAGTGAAAACGGGCACGGTCACCGGATTCTATTCCAAGCAGCGCGCCAACGGGGACACCGTTCAGGTTAACGGAATGGTTCAGAGACTTCTGTTTGATCTCTACTCCAACTTCACCTTTTTTTTGGACGACCCGATTAACGGTGACGGATTTGGTCAGCACGACAGCCGCTTGCAGGAAGCACTCAACTTCAGCTATCAGAAGCCGCACCAGCTTTTAGGTGGCGTAGGCAACCTGGTTTTCGGAGCCAATTACCTCGACAATCAGATCAACCTCACCCTCTACGGAAGAATCGGGCGTGTTCCTACCGACCTGCGCACTGCAGCCAACAACCGCACTGCCAACACTGCCGAGTTCATTCAGGAAACACTGACCCTGATGAAAGGCAAAGTCCAGATCGGCCTCGGTCTCCGCTACGACAACTTTAATTTCACGGCCACTGACCGGCTCGATAAGTCAGTCAATATCAAAATCAATCAGGGCCTTCTCCAACCCAAGGCCAGCCTCACCTACACTCCCTGGCTCGGCAAGCCACTTGCCTTCCATTGGAACTACGGCCGCTCCGTCACCAGCAGCAATGCGCGTGCCCTGATCATCGACCCTGCCAGCGCCCTGGTCGCCAAAACCGATTTCCTCCAGTTCGGCACTTCGCACAACAAGGGCCGCTTTTCGGCTGCCACCAGCTTCTTCTGGATCGACCGTTCTTTTGAAACGATCTACGTTGCCGACTCCGGCCTGAACGAGTTCACCGGCCCTAGCCGAAACTACGGTTTTGAGCTTAAGACTTCAACCCAGATCAACCAGTTTCTGTCGCTCAATGCCAGCACCACCAAGGTCATCAACGCCTTTTACCGTGGTACGAGCCCGCGCGAATACATTGATCGTGCCCCCCGCTTCACTGCCTATGTTGGCCTCACGCTGAGCCAGTGGAAGGGATGGTCGGGCTCTGCCCGCATGCGCGCCATCAATCGCTACATCCTCAACGGCTCTGAAGGAAATGGCCAGTCACGCGTTCCCGGTCACACGGTTACCGACATCGGCTTCTCACGCAAAATATGGAAGGGTATCGAACTCAACATCGCCGTAGACAATATCTTCAACAAGACTTACTACGAGACCTTTGAGAAGTACGAGTCAGCGCTGCGTGGAGAAGACCCGATCGAACGCGTTCACGCCACACCTGGCTACGGCACTACCTTCGTCGGCGGCCTCACCTTTCGCCTGTTCAACAAGGCCCGCTAAGCAGGCTAAAACTCGAAATGCAAGAATAACTGCAACTGTCGCGCTGGACTGAACTCAATCGCTTCCCTATAATTGCTCAGCTTTTGACCTTGCGCGGAGTAGTAACCAAGCACCCGGATTGGATTTGAGCGGTTGGTCAGGTTGTAGCCTTCAACGCCCATTTGCAGGCGCAAGTGCTTCTCCTTCCAGTGCAACTCCTTGAACACTCTCGCATCGAGTGAAGCATTCGCAGGCGTAAAGAAAGGGTTGCGCCCCAGGCCATTCGCTCTGGCCGTTAGCGGAAAAGCCCCGGTGCGAAATGTATCTGAAGTTTCAAGCGCTGGCATCGGTCTTCCTGAGCCAAAAGTGAAGCTCGGCACGATGTGGATATGCGACAGTTTCTCGCTCATCTTCTCAAGGGCCTCAATCTCAAACAATGCCGTAGCCGTGACACGATGCGCCTGATGTTGCCGGCTCAGCGCCCACTCCGGTCGTAAATTCAAAGGGTTCTGCGGCTGCTCGTCGAAGTCTGATCCATCGTCATGCGTGCGGCCGCCGGTGTAGGAGAGCAGATAACCAAACTCGCTGGTCATCTTGCGACTCAATGTTACGGTCATGCCGTCATAGGTAGAACTGGCATTTTGCTCGAGCAGGAATTGCGCCGGTAATGTCCCCAGGTAGTTGCGAATCCTCGGCAGGTGCAAGCCACGCACATGGCTGTATTCAAAAGCCAGCGTCGTATCGGAATTGAGCTGTCGCTCCATACCGGCGGTAACCTTGGCCCCATAGGTGCCCGGCAATTTCGCGGGGGCTCGATAGCTCGACTGAAACTTCAAATTCAAGCCCGGATACTCAAATTGTTCATAAGCTCGCACGCCGTCCTTCTGGATTGCCTCATTCAGAAAACTCAGCGGATAGCGATCAAAGAAGAGCCCCGCCCCAAGACGAAAGACCATCTTTGAATCTCCGTTCGGATGCCATGCCAGCCCCAGGCGCGGAGCAATGTTTTTAGCTGACGCAGGCAATCCAGCCGGCATGAATTGATAGTCGTAACGCAGGCCCGCCTCAATCGTGAGGCCTCTTCGAGCTTGCCAGCGGTCATTGATCCAGAAGCCGAGTGGCGTTGTGCTGTAGGCCGTCTGCGGGTTGCCAATTGCGCGCACGGTGAAGTCTGGTTGCTTTGCCAGATACGCAGCAAAGGTCGGATAAACCGCAATGCCACCAAACCGATTCGCGAGACGCCCATCAAAGTTCACCCGGTGCACGCTCGCACCAACCGAAACCGTATTTCTCCCTACGATCCACGTCAGTCCATTCACAGCTTCAAAGTGGCCTTCACTCCGCTGCTGATCCAGCCGCCAACCCTGACCAAAACTCAGCACCCCGGGGATCTCCACAAACGGATCCCGCGAGTTCGGTGTCAGTTCCAATGCCCGCCGCCCATACTGAAATGTGAAATTGTTCAAAAGTGTTGCCCGGAACGCACTCGACAAAGTGGCAACAAAACCATGATCGCCAATCCTGGAGGATCCGCGAGAGGTGTAGTCTGAGTGGTTCTCAATACCCTGCACGCCCTCCTTCACGCGACCAAGCGAGTAGGCATAGCGCAACGAGCCGCTATGCACGTTGTTAAAGATGTGCTGCACCTTGGCTGAGTACTGATAGTTCCGCTCACCCGCACGAAACGAGAACGGATTCCGAAACCCGTTAAAGCCCTCTGACCATTCATCGCAATCCTCCCGGTACATCTCGACGGCAGCCGCAAAAAATGTTTTGTCGCGTTTGATCGGGCCACTTCCCGAAGCCCCTGGTTGCCAGCGCCGCATCCTTGGCCTGCCGCTGATTCCAAACTCTGGATTTCGCGCATTCAATGCCTCGTTCTGAAACAGAAACTCCGCATGACCATGCAGTGCATTGGATCCTGAGCGGGTGACAATATTCACTACCCCACCAGCGGCCCCGCCCAGCTCAGCTGACACGGTCGTACCCGCAATGCGCAACTCTTGCACCATCTCCAGCGGCACCGATACCCGAATCGCCCCAGTAGTTTCATCGCGATTGTCCGACCCATCAATTGAGACTGAGTTATTGCGCGAGCGAATCCCGTTCGACACAAAACCAGAATCGTTGTTCGCATTCCAACTCGCAGCCGGGCTGCGTCCTGTAGATTGGCCTTGCGCAGGTGCCATCCCCGGTGCTGTAAGTACGAAGTTTACATAGTTCCGTCCTTGCGCTGACGAATGCTCCATCCGCTCATAACCAAAGGCCACAGCCGAAGTAGTGGCGCTAACATCCAGCACCGGCGCCTCATCTACCACTTCAAGCCTCTCCGACACACTCGACAGCCTCAACTCGACCTTTTGGAAAACCGACTGCCCCGCGCCCACTAGCAACTCAGAGTATTCCTTGCCGGCAAATCCAGCCGCCTCCACCTTCAACGAATAGGGTCCTGCGTTCAGATTGGCAAGCAAAAACTCGCCCCTCTCATTGGTCGCTGTCTCACGCCCCTGATTGGTGTCCACACTCTTCGCCTGGATCTTCGCTCCCTGCACCGGAGCCCCCTGCGGATCCCTGACGATTCCACTAATCGCACCGCTCCGGCTCGAAACTTGACCCCAAAGCAATAGCTGCAAATGAAGTATCAATATCACTTGAACAACTGATGAAGTGTACCGCACGAATGAAGCTTAGCTCACCAGAGTTACTTCGGGCAAGCTATACTTGGTGGCTTAGCCACAATGAGCGACACATCGAAACTCACCCACCTCGATCTCTCAAAGATGATTGACCACTCCTTGCTAAATCCAACCCTCACCGAAGAGGCTCTGGAGCGAGGCATCCAACTGGCTCTTGCCTATGACGCAGGCAGCGTCTGCATCATGCCTTTTGCCCTCAAGCGTTGCGCTTCGCTTCTCAAAGGCTCATCTGTAAAAGCCAGCACCACCATTGGCTTCCCACACGGCGGCGTCACTACGGACACAAAACAGGCTGAGACCTTGCAGGCCCTGCGCGATGGCGGTCAGGAACTCGACATGGTCGTCAACATCTCGAAAGTCTTGTCTGGGGATTGGGATTATGTCGAAGCCGACATTCGCGTGGTCATAGAGATCGCCCACGAAGCAGGCCAGAAGGTAAAAGTGATCTTCGAGAACTGCTATCTCAACAACGAACAGAAGATCCGGCTCTGCCAGATTTGCTCTGATCTTGGCGCAGACTGGGTCAAGACCTCCACCGGCTACGGCACTTCCGGTGCCACTGATGAAGACTTGAAGCTGATGCGGCAGCACGCAGCACCAAACATTCAAGTTAAGGCCGCAGGCGGTATCCGCGACCTCGATGCACTTCTCAGAGTGAGGGCAATCGGCGTCACCCGCGTCGGTGCCACCGCCACCGCCATCATCATGGACGAGTTCCGTCGCCGTGAAGGCTTGGAACCCATTATCTTTAACTCAAACACAACCCCGGCTGGCTACTAAACCGGCAACGCTTCGATCAGTTTCATCATGCTCTGCGTCGGGATCACTCGACCCAGCGCAAAGCCAGAAGCGGCAAACAACACTGCGAAATCCTCGGCCGTGCGCTCGCGACCACTCGTCAGCGCCAGCATGGTGATATCCATGAACTTGCCAGGCTCGGGCACATTCGCCGGCCCAACCATCACCTCTACCAGCAGCAAGCGCCCGCCGGCCGGAATCACCTTCCGAATCGCGCGAAGTATCGTGAGTGACTTCTCGTCGTTCCAGTCATGGATGATGTTTTTGGCCATGTACAGATCGGCCCCTTCGGCTACTGCCTCAAAAAAGCTTCCACTAACGCAAGTGGTACGCCCAGCCAGCCCTGCTTCGGCCAGCATCTTTCGCGCACCTTCAGCCACATAATCCTGATCGAATACGATGCCTTCCATCGCCGGATTGGCTTCGAGAATAGCCCGCACCAACCAGCCATGCCCCCCACCTACATCACACACGCGCTTGTGTTGGCTAAAGTCAAAGGCCGCCACCACCGCCGCATTGGTTTGCAACGTGATACCGGTCATAGCAGCATCAAAAATCGCTGCACGGTCTGGGTTCTTGCGGTAATACTCCCAGATATCGCAGCCTTCAGCGATATCTGTAGCAATGCCTCCCCCGCGCACTGCATCGAGCAGACTCCCCCAGGCATTCCATTGCTCCCCAAAGGTGGCCATCCGCACGAAGTTGCGCATCCCCTGTGGATTGCTGCTCAGTAGCATGGTGCTGAGCGGCGTCAAAGCGAAGGTCTTCTCGGGTAGTTCTGTAAAGACCCCCGTAGAGGCCAGCATCCTCAGCACGCGATAAAGCGAGTCTTCATGCGTCGCCGTCTCCGTTGCAAGCGCACTCACGCTTTTTGGGCCTTGCTCGAGGCAATCTGCGATCCCCAATTCGGTGGCAACTCCGATACTTTTGGTGACCAAGGCACCCGTCAACATCTGAAACAAAATCTGTGGTGGTTGTAGTTCAGTCATAATCTTCTCAATGAGATACGCGGCGCTCAGTTTATCAGTCAGATCGCTTCAGAAAAATAAATTCAGCTCACTCAACTTTCCAGAAGGTTGTTCCGTCTTCAATTGCGGAGTCAGAATTTGATTTTCCGGGAAGTAGAGGATCGCGATCTCGTCATCAAGGCGGCGAAAGGGAATGTTGACGCATTCAACCTTCTCGTATCACGCCACGAGAAACGTGTCTTCAATTACCTCCTCAGGCTCGTGGGAAATCGCGAAGACGCCCTGGATTTAACTCAGGACGTTTTCCTGAAGGCCTACCAGAATCTGACCAAGCTGAGCGATGTGGGACGGTTTTCTCCTTGGTTGTTCCGCATCGCTCACAACGAGGCTTACTCTCTGCTCCGCCGCCATCGACCAGATACGGCGGAGCTCATTTACGACCCGCCAACGGCAAGCGCCAAAGAAGGAATGTTTCCGATCGAGATGAACATCGCAGTAGAAAGAGCTCTCGGACATCTCACCGCCGATCAGCGCGAGGCCGTTGTCCTCAAGATCTATCAGGGATTCAAATTCGAAGAAATGGCGGAGATTCTCAATCTACCGCTCTCAACCATCAAGTCGCGCCTCTACTCGGCGCTAGACGTACTCAAAGGCGCCTTGGCGCCAGTAAAGGGATAACGCAACATGGACCATTCCCAAATTGATCTCAACGCATACGCACTCGGTGAAGGCACTCCTGCTGAACGTGCCGCCGCTGCCGCGCATCTCGCAAAATCCCCCGAAGCCGCTCTCGATTTCGAACGTCTGCAAATGACTCTCACCGCCCTTCAGGGCTTGCGTGACGAAGAAGTCCCTCGCCGCATCGCCTTTGTCTCAGACCCTGTTTTTGAACCCTCCCTCTGGCAGCGCTTCTGGTCTTCCGGTCCACGGGTTGCCTTTGGCGCAGCCGCCATGCTCGCCTGCGCCATCACGGCCCACGGCTTCCTGGTGCGCCCGGTGGCGCAACCGGTGCTCACCACAACAGCTCAGATCTCGCAAGCCGATGTTGATGCAGTAGTTCAAAAAGCAGTTCAGGCTATAGAAGTCCGAACCGAAAACCGTGTCCGCCAGGAAGTATCCCTGGCCGTGAACAAGACCGAAAAACGCTTCACCCAGGAGATCCAGATGATGGCGGCCTCCTTCCAGGAGAACGACACATTGCTCCGCAAGCAAATGAACCGCATGTACGTAACCAATGCCGGCCTGAGCGTCGGCTTTCCCAAGGAATAGTGATGAAGTACTTTTTAGCTCTCTTTCTCGCCGCTTCACTTCTAATCGCCGCAGTCACTGAGCCCGTGCTCAATCGCACTATGCTCATCCCGGTGGAGAAGCGCATTGACCAACGCCTTGAAACTCTCTTCGATGAACCCTTCCTCTTGCTGGGCATGACCCGTGGCCTCTACCTTGACAAGTTCGGCGCTGTCTTCAGTGCAGAGCTCCAACTGGTCTCCACACCCGGCTTAGGCACCTTCGGCTTCACCGCACCAACCAAAGAGATGCTCGTCACCACCCGCAAAAAGAAGCTCGAACGCCTGCCCATGCTCAAGGACGCGATGCGCGCCCAACTCGCCTCTGCCGCCATCGCGCTCGAAAAGCTCCCTGCTGAAGAAAAAGTGGTTCTCGGAATCTCGATCTTCCGCCGTTCATGGGAAGATTCAACAGGTCTCCCGGCTCAGATCGTGATGCAGGCAACTCGCAAAGACCTGCTCACCGCTCGGACGGCACCCGCCATCGAGGCCGCCATCCGAACCCAAGAATTTTAGTCTAATCATGCACGCCCCTGCCAAGCTCGGCGAACGCCTAGTCGCTCGCAATCTCATCTCCCCTGCCGAACTCGAACAAGCTCTTGAGTTGCAGAAGGAGCGCAACGACAAGCTCGGCAAAATCCTGGTCGATCTGGGCTTCATCGCCCAACGTGAAGTGATGGCAGAGCTCAGCGATCAACTGGGGCTGCAACTGGTTGTGATCGATGCGCCGCCTGCTACCGGGCCAGAACTCGACGGCCTCTCCCCGCGCTTCCTTCGTCAATCGAAAATCTATCCGCTTTCCTTCGATGGCTCAGAACTCACCCTCGCCATGGCCGACCCGCTCGACTTCGAAGTCCTCTCCTCGGTCGCTAGCAGCACCGGCCTCAAGGTAGTTCCTGTCCTCGCCAACGAATCCGAAATTGTCGATGCCATCGAGCGCCATTACAGCGAAGGCCGACGCGCCGAAAATACCGACGACTTCGGCAACACCGACGCCGCAGAAGACCTTGAACACCTTCGCGACATGGCCTCGGAGGCTCCAGTCATCCGCCTCGTCAACACCATGATCGCGGTTGCTGTCGAATCTCGAGCGAGCGACATACATATCGAGCCGTTTGAGAAAGACTTCCGCATCCGCTACCGTATCGACGGTGTCCTGATCAATCAGGAATCACCACCCAAAGAGATGAAGGCTGCCATCATCTCGCGTCTCAAGCTGATGGCCAAGCTCAATATCGCCGAACGCCGTCTCCCGCAAGACGGTCGTATCAAGATCAAGACTCTCGGCCGCGAGGTCGATCTTCGCGTGTCCACCTTGCCCACGCTTTACGGCGAAAGCGTCGTTATGCGTATCCTCGACCGCTCGGCCACGGGCTTCTACGACTTGCGCACCCTTGGCTTCGACGACCAGATGCTCAACCACATGGAGCGTTTCACCGAGATGCCCCACGGTATTTTTCTTGTCACCGGCCCCACCGGCAGCGGCAAGTCCACTACTCTTTATTCGGCCCTCAAGCGCGCCAACAAGACCGAGCGCAAAATCATCACGATTGAAGATCCGGTCGAATATCAGATGGACGGTATCAACCAGATCCACGTCAATCCCGCCATCGGCCTTACCTTCGCCGCCGGCCTGCGCCACATCGTCCGTCAAGACCCCGACGTCATCATGGTTGGCGAAATCCGTGACCGCGAAACCGCCGACATCGCAATTCGTGCCGCACTCACCGGCCACTTCGTCTACTCCACACTCCATACAAACGATGCCCCCAGCGCGATCACACGCCTCACCGACATGGGTGTCGAGAACTACCTCCTCACCTCATCGATCGTTGCCGTCCTCGCTCAACGCCTCGTGCGCCGCATCTGTCAGGAATGCAACGAACACGTCGGCGAGACTACCTCGTACGATGGCACCAAAGTGCCGGTATACAAGGGCCGCGGCTGCGAGACTTGCCTGCACACCGGCTATAAGGGCCGCATCGCCATCTTCGAGCTGATGCAGCTCAACGAAGAAATCCGTCGCCTCATCATGCGCAACGAAGACGCAAGCATTCTCACCGAAGCAGCCCGCCGTAACGGCATGCGCAATCTCCGGGAAGACGGCTGGCACAAGATCGCCACAGGCATGACCACCCCAGACGAAGTCATCCGCGTCACGCAGGAGTTCTAAAGCTCAAGATGACTACCTTCCAGTTCCGCGCAGTTACGAGCGACGGCAAGACCCGCACCGGCAGCTACACCGCCGGGAACGAAAAGCTGGTTGCCTCTGAGCTTCGTCGCCAGGGCCTCACGCCAACCTACATTGGCCTCACCAAGAGCAAGGGCTTCGAGCTAAACCTCCCTGAATTCGGAGGCGGTAAGCAGCGCGACGTACTCTTCTTTACCCAGGAACTAGCCACCCTCCTCTCCTCCAGCGTCCCCGTCGATCGTGCCCTCTCGATCGTTAGCGAACTCACCGAGAAGCCCGCCTTCCGCTCTGTGGTTCTCGACATCCTGCGCTTGCTCAAAGGCGGCAAAGCCCTCGCCGACACCCTGGCCACTCACCCCGGCTACTTCTCAGATCTCTACATCAACATGGTTCGCGCCGGCGAAGCCTCAGGCTCTCTGTCGCAGGTCTTCCAGCGACTCTCCGACTTTGAACGCAACCGCAACGAACTGCGTGGTTACATCATCAGTGCGCTGATGTACCCCCTCCTGCTTGGCCTTACTGGCGTTGGCGCGATCGTCGTCCTCATGTACTACGTTGTGCCCAAGTTCGCCACCATCTTCGAAGGCGGCCGCATGGTGATCCCGCTGCCAACGTTGATCATGTTGCGCACCAGCGAATTCCTGCAGGCTTGGGGATGGCTCATGGGCCTCGTGATCACTGTTGGCACAATCGGCTTCTTTAGCTATATCCGCACGCCCAATGGCCGCTGGTGGTGGGACGACTTCCGCCTCAAAGTGCCACTACTCGGCGATGCCCTGCGCAAGGCTGAAACCGCCCGATTCGCCAGGGCTATGTCTACGCTCGTATCCAACACCGTGCCGCTGGTCCAATCCATCCAGATTGCCGGCGGAACCCTCGGCAACCAGCGCATCGCCAAAGCCCTTGAATCTGTAGCTCAGGGCGTCAAGCGCGGTGAAGGCATCTCGGTGCCGCTGCGCCGCTGCGGCCAATTCCCATCCCTCGCCGCCCACTTGCTGAGCGTCGGTGAGGAAACTGGTAAGCTCGACGAAATGTTCACTCGCATGGCCGACATTTATGAGGCCGACACCCGTGATGCCGTCAAGCGCTTCACGTCCTTGTTTGAACCATTGCTCATCCTTACAATGGGCATCGTAGTAGGAGCGCTGATTCTCAGCATGCTCCTCGCCATCACCAGCATCAATGAGGTTGCAATCTAATCTATGAACTCCACACAACTCACCACCCGCCGCCGCCTCTCTCGTCAGGCCGGTGTCACGCTCATCGAAATGCTCGTGGTCGTTACGATCATCGCGCTCTTCGCCGCAGTCGTCGGCCCTCGCCTCTTCAAGGCTGCCGATGGTGCGAAGGTAACTGCCGCCCGCACCCAGATCAACAGTTTCAATCAGGCTCTCTTGCTCTACAAGAATTCAACCGGCAACTTCCCAAGCAATGACCAGAGCCTCAAAGCTTTGCGCACCAAGCCAGGCGATGTACCCAACTGGGATGGCCCATATCTACAGGCCGATGTGCCGCTCGATCCATGGGGCAGGGAATTCATTTACAAGTTCCCAGGCGCCTTGCCTGACGAGCCCGACATCATCTCTCTCGGTGCCGATGGTCAGCCCGGCGGCACCGGCATCAATCAGGACATCAGCTCTTCCAGCACCCGCTAGATGCGTCAACGCTCGTCCAAGTCCGGTGTCACGCTCATTGAGATGCTCGTCGTGGTTGGCATCATCAGCCTCATGATCGGCTTCTCGCTGCCTTCTTTTACGGCAGGGCTGGATGGCCTGCGCCTTCGCAGCGCCTCTTCGACGATCGCCTCCGCCCTCAATATTGCGATCACAACAGCAGATCGCCGTCAGCTCCCGGTGCAACTCCTCATCC
>CAZZGS010000069.1:6581-11911 GCA_964653845.1 uncultured Bryobacter sp. | reverse complement strand
ATATAGGTACAGGCGCCACCGAGCATGCGCTCGACTTTGCCGTGGGGAGTTTCGACCCCGTCATATGCGACGGAGCCCACAACGACTAATGACATCGTCCTATTGTAGCGAAGCACCCTTACGGGTCTGGTTCGCGCCATACTGAGATAGAGAGTAATACCCTGCGACAGCTCATTCTTAGCGACATCCATGCCAATCTGCACGCCCTGTATTCGGTTCTTGAAGCCGCTGAAGGGCACTATGACGAAATCCTCTGCTGTGGGGACCTTGTGGGTTATGGGGCATGCCCGAATGAGACGGTGGATTGGTCGATCCAGCATCTCAAGAGTGTGGTGCGGGGCAATCACGACAAGGTCGCTGTGGGCCTCGACGATACCGAAGGTTATAACGCGGTGGCCACTAGTTCACTTTCTTGGACTTCAGAAGTTCTGACCGAAGCAAATAGAGCATACCTTCGCAAGATGCCGCGCGGCCCCCTGCAGCACTCCAATACCTGGTTAATGCATGGAAGCCCGATCGATGAGGATCTTTATCTGATTCAGGAATGTGATGCCCGGGGCATGGAGCAATTCCTGCCGGGGCCGGTGAATTTTTTTGGGCACACGCATCGGCAGGGCGGTTTTGCTTACTTCAGGAAGACCCTGCGTCCAGTAGCGAAGGTTCCGGAGCTGGAATCGAGCTCTGTATTGGCACTTGAAGCGGATGCGCATTATCTGCTGAATCCGGGCAGCGTCGGGCAGCCTCGCGATCTGGATTGGCGAGCAGCCTATTGCATCTACGACGATGCGGAAGCAACTGTGCAATTTCACCGGGTGAAGTACGACGTGGACTCTGCGGCCAAGACGATCCTTGCGGCCGGGCTGCCAGAACTGCTCGCCAAGCGACTGTTTCTAGGCAAATAGCGGGAAGTTTGCGGGTAAGCCGCACGTTTTACTGCCAGACAGTAAAATTTTCTATACAATACGGGTAGTCCTGCATCCAGGAAACTGGAGGCCCAAACTCCGCTTTTTGAACAAGTTCCGAGGCCCAATTAACTCTATGGCAACCGCTGCTGCCCCAAATTCGAAACTCCAGCAATCTCTGGCGCTTTATCAATCCACTATTGGCAAAAAATACGTCGTCGCGATTACGGGCGCCGTTCTGTTTGCTTTCACCGTCGGTCACATGCTGGGCAACCTGCAGATCTACCTGCCCAACGCCGAAGAAGCGCTGATGAATTACGCGAAATTGCTCCATGCATCGGCCGAGTTGCTGTGGGCAATCCGCATCGCGCTGCTCACGTGTTTCGTGTTGCATGTCGTTACGATCGCTCAGCTTTACAACGTCAACCGTGCGGCGCGGCCGCAGGCTTACATCAAAAAGACGCCCACGATTTCGACCTATGCCTCGCGGACGATGTACTTTTCGGGGCCAATCCTGTTCTTCTTCGTGCTCTACCATCTGAGCCACCTTACGACTGGCGCTACGCATCCGAACTTCGTTGAGATGAATCCGTATCACAACCTGGTGATGGGCTTCCGGCAGCCGCTCGCGGCACTGTTCTACATCATTGCGATGAGCATGCTGGGGCTTCACCTGACGCACGGGGTCTGGAGCATGTTCCAGTCGGTTGGATTCAATCACCCACGCTACACCCACGCTTTGCGCACATTTGCCACGGTTGCAGCGGCAGTCATTTCTCTCGGTAATATTTCGATCCCCGTCTGCGTTCTGCTCGGAATCATCGGAAAGGATCTTGTCTAACCATGACGCTCAACTCTCGCATCCCCACTGGACCGATTGAGAAAGCTTGGGATTCCACCAAGTTCAATATGAAGTTGGTCAATCCGGCCAACAAGCGGAAGTATCACGTCATCGTGGTTGGCACTGGTTTGGCTGGTGGTGCCTGCGCTGCCTCGCTTGGTGAACTTGGCTACAACGTCACTGCTTTCTGTTTTCAGGATTCTCCGCGCCGCGCCCACTCGATCGCCGCGCAGGGCGGCATCAACGCGGCCAAGAATTACCGCAACGATGGCGACTCGATCTATCGGCTCTTCTACGACACGCTCAAGGGCGGGGACTTCCGGGCTCGTGAGCATAACGTTTATCGTCTGGCTCAGGTGTCTGTGAACATCATCGACCAGTGCGTGGCGCAGGGCGTGCCGTTCGCTCGTGAATACGGCGGTACGCTGTCGAATCGCTCCTTTGGCGGTGCTCAGGTTTCGCGTACATTCTATGCCCGAGGCCAGACAGGCCAGCAGCTTCTGATTGGAGCCTACCAGGCGCTGGAGCGCCAGGTTGCGGCGGGCCAAGTGAAGATGATCACGCGTACCGAGATGGTGGACCTGATCGTGATTGACGGCAAGGCTCGCGGCATCGTGACCCGGAATCTCGTCACCGGCAAAATGGATGTCCACATTGCGGACGCTGTGGTGCTGGGTACTGGCGGCTACGGCAACGTCTTTTATCTTTCGACCAACGCCAAGGGTTCGAACGTAACGGCGAACTGGCGCGCACACAAGCGCGGGGCGCTCTTTGCCAACCCTTGCTACACGCAGATCCATCCCACTTGCATCCCTGTTTCTGGCGAGTATCAATCGAAGCTCACGCTGATGTCGGAATCGCTTCGCAACGACGGCCGCATCTGGGTTCCGAAGCAGCCGAACGACAAGCGAACGCCCGATCAGATCCCCGAGGAAGATCGCGATTACTTTCTCGAGAGGTTGTATCCGAGCTTCGGAAATCTCTCGCCTCGTGACATCTCCTCACGTGCCGCCAAAAGAGTCTGCGACGAAGGCCGCGGCGTTGGTGAAACCGGCCTCGGCGTCTATCTCGACTTCCGCGACTCGATCCAGCGCCTGGGTGAAAATACGATTCGCGAGCGCTACGGCAACCTGTTTGAGATCTATGATCGCATCACGGGTGAGGACCCCTACAAGATCCCGATGCGGATTTTCCCGGCCGTGCACTACACGATGGGCGGCTTGTGGGTCGATTATCATTTGCAGTCAACGATTCCGGGCCTCTTCGTACTGGGTGAGGCCAACTTCTCCGACCACGGTGCCAATCGCCTTGGCGCCAGCGCGCTGATGCAGGGCTTGGCCGACGGTTACTTTGTGGCTCCTTACACGATTACGAATTACCTGGCAGAGACCAAGCTCGAAAAGGTTGCCACCGATCATATGGAGGCCAAGGGTGCTCTGGCTAACGCAGAGAGCATCACCAAGCGCCTGCTCAATGCCAAGGGCAAGAAGACGGTCACACAGTTCCACCGCGAATTGGGTAAGACGATCTGGGATTATTGCGGCATGTCCCGCGATGAAGCTGGCTTGAAGAAGGCTATTGGCAAGGTACAGGAAATCAAGGAAGAGTTCTGGAAGAACGTTACAGTGCCGGGTTCTGGCGAAGATCTCAATCAGCAACTTGAAAACGCCGGGCGTGTGGCGGACTTCATCGAACTTGGTGAGTTGATGTGCATTGACGCGCTGGACCGCAAGGAAAGCTGCGGTGGCCACTTCCGTGATGAATACCAGACATCCGAGGGTGAAGCCCAACGCGACGACGAGAATTACGCTTACGTCGCTGCCTGGGAATACAAGGGCGAAGGCGTCGCACCCGCGCTGAACAAAGAGCCGCTGAGCTTTGAATACGTCAAGCCCTCACAGCGCAGCTATAAGTAAAGAAAGAGCACCATAACCATGAAGCTAACTCTCAATGTATGGCGTCAAACCGGACCGAACGCCCCCGGCAAGATGGTGCGCTACGACCTGGCCGATGTCAAAGAGGACATGTCGTTTCTCGAGATGCTCGATGTGTTGAATGAAACGATCATCATGAAAGGCGAAGCCCCGATCACGTTTGAGCACGATTGCCGTGAGGGGATTTGTGGTTCCTGCGGATTCATGATTAACGGCAAAGCAAACGGAGGCTTCTCCAAGACCACGGTTTGCCAGTTGCACATGCGGCATTACAAAGACGGCGACGAGCTGTTTCTCGAACCGTGGCGCGCAACGGCCTTCCCTATAGTGAAGGATCTGATGGTGAATCGTGCATCGTTTGATCGCATCATTCAGGCCGGCGGATTTATCTCCGTGCCGACGGGTTCGGCTGTCGATGGCAATGCTATACCGATTCCGAAAGTCTATGCCGACCGCGCGATGGACGCAGCGGCCTGTATCGGTTGTGGTGCCTGTGTCGCCAGCTGCCCGAATGCTTCGGCCAGCCTCTTTACGGGGGCCAAGATCGCGCACTTGAATCTTCTGCCTCAGGGTCAGCCCGAAAAGCTGGACCGTGCGCTCAAGATGGTAACCGTGATGAACGAAGAGATGTTTGGTTCCTGCACCAACATGCAGGAATGCGAAGCTACCTGCCCCAAGGGCATCTCGATTGAAAACATCGCGATCATGAACCGGCATTACGTCGAAGCCAGCTTCTCGCAGCGTCCTTCGATGAGCGAAGCTGGAGCAGGCTAATCGATTATGAACCTGCTCGATCACATCTCACAGAATCTCTACACGGCGGTGCTCTCAGACTCTCTCGATAGTCTGGGATACCGCCGTCAGGTTATGCGCGAATACATTCGCCCCGTTTATTCGAAGTATCAGGTGATCGCCGGATACGCTCATACCATCGCCTTCGTCGA
This sequence comes from uncultured Bryobacter sp., assembly GCA_964653845.1. Classification (GTDB taxonomy): domain Bacteria; phylum Acidobacteriota; class Terriglobia; order Bryobacterales; family Bryobacteraceae; genus Bryobacter. Next base: position 7,290 of record CAZZGS010000069.1, on the reverse strand, counting down.
TAGCAATGAGATTCTGCCGAATCCTTTCGATGCCGAGATCGAAGCTGTGGACGCGATTGAGCGAGACGACATCGTTGTAATCTCCACCGGCAACTCGATTCAGAATGCGCCCTGGGGGGAGTTGCTCTCAACCGCATCGGTTGCTCGCGGTGCGAGAGGCGCAGTGATCGAAGGCTTTGTTCGTGATGTCAAAATGATCGAGGAGCTTGGCTTCCCGGTTTTTGCGACGGGCATGAAGCCGCTTGATTCCAATGGGCGTGGCTTGCTGACGTCCTACAACAAGCCGATAGTTTGCGGTGAGGTGGAAGTGAATCCCGGCGACCTGATTGTTGCCGATTTTGATGGCGTGATTGTGATCCCGACGGCTCTGATCGAGGCAACGATCGAGCGGGCCAATGCAAAAGTAACGGGTGAGAACAATTCCCGTGCCGAACTGCAAAAAGGCGCTTACCTGCGAGATGTCTACAAGAAGTACGGCGTCCTTTAAGGAATTCCTTCAATCTGCCGATAGCTGCCCAAGATGTGGCTTCTATTGCTATCGCTACTTGCTCAGGATTCGACTACCTCTTCGCCGGATCTGACACTTCACTACCCCAGCGGCCAGGTTTCTGCGACTGTCGCCCGGGAGATGCTCGATGCCCTCGATGAGGAGTACGCGCGCATCCGGCACGAGCGGAAAGAGAACCACGGAACCGATTCCGTCAGCGCG
>CAZZGS010000069.1:2514-6571 GCA_964653845.1 uncultured Bryobacter sp. | reverse complement strand
CGGCCATCGTGATCCCGCTTGATGCGTGGCAGGCTGCGGGGCACTCACCGTGGGCTGGCGCGATGTTCGACGGTCGCATCCAGGTGCCTCTGGTTTACGAACGAAGCCGGGTAGGCCCGCAGATGCGGAAGGTCTTTGCCCATGAGATGGTGCATGCCTGCATCGCTCGCTTTGGCAATTTTCCGACCTGGCTGCATGAAGGGCTGGCGCAACGGTTGAGTGGAGATCGACTTACAGAAGATTCTCGCCGGCAATTGCGACAGGCGGTCTCTTCAGGGAAGATGCCGGGCCTTGAGCGCCTTGCAGGCACTTGGATGGGTTTGAGTTCGGATCAGGCAGCTGCAGTCTACGCATATGCGCTGTGGGCGGCTGAGGTTTGGGTTGAAACCGACGGAAGCGAATCGATTCGGCAATTACTGCGCTACCCTGACCGCATCCCGCAATTGACCGAACGGCTCAATCAATCGCTGAAGCGCTGAGCTTCAGTCGCTAACTGTAATGGTGGGGCCAGCCACTTGGCTCACTTCAGCGCAGCGGGCTTCGATCATCTTTGCGACTGCATAGAAGCCGGAAGCCATTTCGCTGGCCGGGCCTTCGAGCGCCACGGGCTTGCCGGAGTCGCCGCCCTTGCGGATCTCTGGAATGAGAGCGAGTTCGCCGAGGAATGGGACGCCCATCACTTCGGCTGTCTTCTTACCTGCCCCGTGACCAAAGACGTCGACGCGTTCTTTGCTTTGGGGTGCGATGCGGTAGCTCATGTTCTCGACCATGCCGAGGACGGGCACCTTCACCTGATGGAACATGTTTACGGCTTTGCGGGCGTCTTCGAGACTGACCTCGCTGGGTGTTGTTACGACAACGGCACCAGTGAGCTTGGTGGACTGCATCAAGCTCAATTGCACGTCGCCGGTGCCAGGAGGGAGGTCGATAATCAGATAGTCGAGCTCGCCCCAGTTCACCTGGCGCAAGAACTGTTGCATCACGTTGTGCAGCATCGGGCCACGCCATACGAGGGGCTTGTCGCCGGGATTCAAGAAACCCATCGACATGACACGCAGGCCTTCTTTGACAATCGGACGGATCTGCTGGCCATCGGTAAGGGGCGCTTCGCTGATGCCCATCATGAGCGGCACGTTTGGCCCATAGACATCGGCGTCGAGCAATCCGACGCGATTGCCGAGACGTGAGAGCGCGATCGCGACATTGACGCTGACCGTGGTCTTGCCCACGCCGCCCTTGCCTGAACCGATCGCTACGATGTTTTGGATGCCGGGGATATCTTGCATGACCTTAGGCTAACAAGCTCAAGTCTTGGTTGGCGATGCAATCAAGCTGAGAGAAATTTCTAATCGGCAGCACTAAGCGATTAAGCCCTAGTTTGCGAAACTTTAGGGTTTCGAAGCAGCACGATGAAAGTCCATTCACATTACGAAAATCTTCGAGTGGGGAGGAACGCGCCTCCTGAAGTCATTCGTGCTGCCTATCGCGCACTGTGCCAGTTGCATCATCCTGATTTGAATTCAAAGGACGTGGACTCAAATCGCAAATTGGCCATCATAAATAGGGCTTATGAAACCCTTATTGATTCAGAAAAGCGCAGAGAGCATGATGAATGGATCGAGGACCAAGAGTGGGAGCCAGACGAAGACGAAATAGCTGAAGAAGATTCCCAGTCAAACCCTGAGCAGTGCAGGGACGAATGCTCCACAAATACAGCAGCGACAGCAGGCATGCGTTGGACCTGGCGTCCAAACCAACTCATTCTTTGGATCGGACTGGGTACCGGGGGCATGGTGCTCGCATATTACCCATGGGAAAACTATTCCAGGTCAAACGTTTTAGTGTACCCTCAGGTTCAAAATAGAACCTTCGACGAGTCGATTCCACCAACGCCATCGTTGACTACAGCGGGTAAACAAAATACTTTTGGGGGTACACCAACTGCCAGCAGAAGATTAGAATTCGCACCCAACGGCAGATCTTGGCCAGCACAAACTGGATACTTGAGGGGTTATCCAATTCTTCATCAGCAGGGAAACTCAACAATTCGAATCAATAATACTAGTGGAATTGAAAACTGGAACACAAAGCTTGTTTCTGTTGAAAGTGATGGGCTGTATGATGTTCGGTACCTTCTCATGAAGACAGGAGATGAATTCATTTTGAAGGATGTCCTCGCCGGCAAGTATGAGCTTCATTTTCAGAGTTTGGCGGATGAAAAGAACTGTTGGAAGTCGCCTGTCTACTTGATCAACGAAGAACGTCAGGAGAATGGAATCCGATACACCACGCTGAGTCTAACTATCTTTGGTGTCAAGAACGGAAATCTGGAGAAAATTCCAATTGACCCAGCAGAATTCTGAGAAGAAGTCACGGCTGGTTAAGCCAGTCCCAAGCCTGTCCCGCACGATTTACGACCGCTTCGACATCGCGTTCCAGCAGGAAGCGCTGCTTCACCATCGTGGTCGCTACTTCGCGCACCATGCCCTGATACTTCTCGCGCGTCTCATAGCGCTTCTTTACATCGCTTGCCGGGAATGGCAGTGTCGAACCAACCATGTCGTTCACATAGCCCTTTGGAGCATTCGGATCGGAGACGAAATTCCAGCCCCGATAGCGGGCTAGCGGCACCGCCACCTCTGGCATCTTTACTCCGCCTAGTTCGTTGCCGTCTGCCCCTATCGCAGGCACCATCAGGGGGAATTGCTTGCCGAGTACCGGGGGCTCTGCGCGGTAATCCATGCGCCAGGCTCTCATCGGTTGCTTGGGCGTAGCTGAGTCGCCGAGATCTTCATAGGCAACCAGTTCCTTGCGGTCGATGCGCGGATAGCGGCTCTCGGGAGGCGCGATGCCGTCCCTTACCCATTCCTGCATTGCGCTGAGCAAGCCACGGTATAGCGGACGGTAGTCATTCATGTTGGCAAAGTTGACACTGCCCACCTTGGGTGGCGGCATCCGGCCGGGGCCGTGTTGGCTTCCCGCAACATAATAAATACGGGTGTTGGGTGCGAGTTCGGCGTCTCGCTTGCCATCTGGGGTTATGTGGATCAGAGCAGCATTGCGGCCCCAATATTCGTAGCTGCCATTGGTGTAGAAAACCTTGGGGACGTCCTTGACCTTGGCCAGAAGCCCGTCGGTCAAGCCAGTTTCGGGGTCAGTCAGCGCGACATCGGTGTAGGGAAACAGATCGCTGGGATAGAAATGATTGAAGGTGGGGTGGCCATCACGGCTGGGTTGCGCACCGCGGATGTTAAAACTGCCCCGCCCCGCACCACCGACGTTGGCCCAGACACCGTCGAAAACCTTGCGGCCTTTCTCATCCGTGTTGAAGCCGTCATAGAGGTATTGGCGCAGGAATCGCCCACTCTGCGAAGTGCCAAAGGCAAGTGCGCGCTTCATGTGGCGATATTGGTCTCCCAGGAGGGTCGTCCCGGCGTTTTCGTAACGGAGGAAGCTAATGACGTCACGAATCGCAGCCAAGCCCGTGCCGGCCACTACAGGGTCATTTGATGGGTAGATCGCTTCGTAGATCTGATAGGGCTGAAAGCCAGCGGCCATCTCGATTCCCGTCTTGGCCGCGTTGAGTTGCCAGCCTTCGCGGATTTCCTGCCGCTTGCCGTCGCGACTGTCCCTGATCGTTAGTTTCACTACACCGCTGGCGACATAGGCCTGCATGTTGCGATCCCCAAAATTCATCATGGTGGCTTTAGCCTTGGGCACAAACTCGCTGCGGATCATCGCTTCAACGCCCTGGGCAATCGGCGGATAGACGCGCAACAGATCGGGAGAAACAGGCACATCCCATTGCCAACCGACCCAAACCAGCGTATAGCCCTGCTCCATCAGGAAGGGCTCACCGAACATGCCCGTCAAACCCTTGCCGCCGCGATTGGAGACTTCAAAGAGGATGGAACCATTGCCCGTTGCCGGGTCTCTGGGCTTGAGCACCACAAGGTCAGCCGAGAAGCGCACCATGCCCTTTTCATCTACCGGTGCGCGGTCGATATCGCGGATGATCTGATTGGCGGGGAGCTTCGGGTCGAGGACAAAATAAGCT
>CAZZGS010000069.1:1212-2504 GCA_964653845.1 uncultured Bryobacter sp. | reverse complement strand
CTTCCACCCGTTCATATCCCTCGCCAGCATCTGCACGCGACACCAGGTAAATCTTCTCAACCGCCGAAATCAATGGCGCAGGCAATGCCGCAGCCACCAGCAACAACGCAATCAAACGCATCTATTACATGCCTTTCAAATACTTCGCTACAAAGGGAACACCCTTTACGCCATGAAACACATGCGCACCGGGGTGCACTTCCGTACCGAATGCTTCGCTCACACCAAACACCGCATAGACCTGCCTGGTGGCCTTGGCGCCTTCTTCAAAACCAGCCAGTGGGAAGATACGATCCTGCTCGCCGCTCTCGGCAAAGAGCGGGCGGGGCGCGATCAAACCGGCGACGTCGCTCATCTCGGCCCAGTTCAGAATTCCCGGCACGTAATTGTCCATACAGTGAGCAAGCGAGAGGATGCAATCGCGGAAGGTGTTGAGGTAGCCCGACACCATGGCGGCCTGAATGCGGGTGTCGAGTGCAGTAGCAAAAAGGGTGCAGGTGCCGCCACCGGAAATCCCTACACAGCCGACGCGCTTGGCGTCGAGATCTTTGCGGGTCTCTATAAAATCGATCGTGCGCATTACGTCGTAGGCGCGCCAGCCAATCATCGTTTCGCCGAACAATAGCGCAGCACCGGCCGAGGGCTGACAACTGTTGTTGTTGATTCCCTTGGCGGCGTTGATTGGGTCGCGACGGTATCCGAAGGCGAGTGGTTCAATGGCGAAGGCGGCCAGGCCTTGCTCGACAAACTGTAGTGCAAAGTCTGCCTGGTAGCCCGACTTGTCTGTGCGCTGTTTACCTTTGTCGTCGATGCCAACGATGTCATCGACACCGCGTCCGTGGCCAGGCACGCACACCATCACAGGTAGTGCACCAGCCACTGCTTTCGGCTTCAGCAGGTAGCCCATCACTTCCATGCCTTCGCGGCTGGTGAAAACGATTTTCTCGCGAGTATAAGTATCGAAGTCTTTGGTCTCAAGCACGCGAGGCCGCAAGCTCACCGGATTCTCCGGGAAGCCACCTACAAGTTCGCGCAGCTTCAGCCTCAACTTGCGCTGCCAGGCCCGGGCAGAGGCAGGGGTTGTTGCATTGAAGCGCAGGCGCAAGGGTGCCGTCTTGTGACGCTCTCGAGAGTAAGCCACCGGGTCAAGTCTTGCCTCTGGCATCGTGTCTGCATTCATGGCTGCAGCAATGCTTGTGAGTGCCATTTCGCGTCGTGTCATTCCTGATTCACCTCAACGACTTCATCAAAGATATCCGGGCGTAGAGTTACACCAGCCATGCGGAGACGGT
>CAZZGS010000069.1:0-1202 GCA_964653845.1 uncultured Bryobacter sp. | reverse complement strand
GGCCGTCATGCCGGTTCGTTCGAAGAAGAAAATGTCCTGCGTCATGACGCGGCCTTCTTCAACGCCGGTCACTTCGGCAATCGAAGTGATCTTTCGCGAGCCATCCTGCAAGCGGGCCACCTGGCAAACCATCTTGATGGCACTGGCAAGTTGCTGGATCAAGACCTTTGACGGGATCTCAAGGTCAGCCATCAGCATCATTGCTTCCAGACGCGAAAATGCGTCGCGAGGCGTGTTGGCGTGGATCGTGGTCATCGAGCCTTCCACACCCGTATTCATCGCCTGCAACATGTCCAACGCTTCGCCGCCGCGGCACTCGCCGATGATGATTCGATCCGGGCGCATACGAAGAGCGGTTCTTACGAGCTGGCGCTGGTTGATGCCGCCCTCTTTATTGAGGTTCGGCGGACGTGTCTCAAACTTGACGACATGACGCTGCTGTAACTGCAGCTCGGCCGTGTCCTCAATCGTTACGACGCGTTCATCTTCGGGGATAAAGCGCGACATCGCATTGAGCGTTGTTGTCTTGCCGCTACCGGTTCCACCCGAGATCAAGACGGTTGTCTTGGCGGCCACACAGGCGGCCATAAACTCCAGCATCGAGCGCATGATCGTTTGCTTCTCGATCAGCTCTTCGCTGGTAATAACATGCTTGCCAAAGCGGCGAATCGACATCGAGGGGCCGTCGAGCGCTAGCGGAGGAATGATTGCGTTGACGCGGCTGCCGTCGGGCAGACGGGCGTCGACAATTGGATTGGCCTCGTCAACGCGGCGTCCGACTTTTGAGACGATCTTCTCGATCACGTGCAGCAGGTGAGCGTTGTCCTTGAAGCGGATCCCAGTGAGCGTGAGCTTGCCGAAGCGCTCGACATAAACCTTGTTTGGCCCGTTGATCAGGATGTCTGAAATGGAAGGCTCTTTAAGCAGTGGCTCAAGCGGACCCAAACCAAAAACCTCATCGAGAACTTCTTCGATGATCTGGTTTTCTTCCGCCGTCGTCATCGGGACGCGCTGCTCTTGCAGCAGTTTTTCAACCACTCGCCCGATCTCCATCCGCACACGGTCGCGCGGTAGCGAGTTCACCTTGTCCAGGTTCAACACGCTGATCAGTTTGCGGTGGATCTCGCCTTTCAGCTCAAAGGTGCGACTGGTGGCGCGTAAATTCCCAGTACCCGACGGAGTTGGCGTTTTCTCTACGACCG
>CAZZGS010000068.1:0-12008 GCA_964653845.1 uncultured Bryobacter sp. | reverse complement strand
CTCTCATTCGTCTTTGCCGCCAAGTGCTCTGTTGCATGCCCAAGCCATCCAGCCAGGGGCAAAATGGCAACACATGCCAGCACAAAGATCGCAGTCTGATTCTCATAGTGAGTCAAGTGCAGATATACGACCACTGGGGTCAGAATCAATAACCAATTCAAGCTTTCGCCGCCTTCCGTGCCTTACGCTTTTTTGTAGTCGACTCAGCCGCTACAGATTCACTCTTATGGCCCCATCTTGCCAGCGGATAGATCTTTGAGTAGCCCGTTGCTCGATTCGCAATCTCTACACTCACTTGGCCATTGGCATCGCAGCGATAGCTTTCGACAATCTCGCTATGATGGGCCCGGTCATTGTGTCCAACGGTTATATTTGCCAGGTCGCTACGATGCTCGAGTGCCGGATCAAATGGGAACAGAATTTCATCCCAATAGGAAATCTCACCAGCCGGTTGGTGGTCGTCGGCGATTCGAGTGGATTCCAGAAACCGGAAGTGTCCAACATTGTGCACAGGCCTGTAATGACGTTCCACCAACAGCGGCGGCTTTTTTGCTGCCGGCAATTCCGTACCTTTGGCAAAGATCGGATCAAAGACGATTCTTCGCCCTTGATCGGCTTCCCGCCAGACTCCAAAATACTGGTGAAACCGTTCTTTCAGCGTATAGCCCGATTCTTGATCGGCATGAATTGCCAAGCCGATTGCGGTAGCTGCGCGCATGTAAGCGCTGCGCTTCACCTTGCGCCCATACTGCTCTTTCAACTGACGGGCCACCAGCGGCAGCTCGCTGCCGCCACCGGTTACGTAGATGGCTTCGATGGCTTCAATACCGCCCCATAAACTCAACAGGTCTGTCGTTGCATGCAGTGTTTCTGCCACAAGCGGCCAGGCCCGCTCGTAGAAATCGGCCACTGCCAGGGTCACCTTGCCCCCCGCTTCCCGGATTCCCTCCAGTTCGATCTCAATCTTGCGGGTGTTGGGATGCAGTGCCTCCTTCTTTTCACGGCAAGCCTCAACCAGAAGAAACCACTCCTGCTGGCTCATTTCGCTTGCGTCGAGATTCATTGCTTCAAGCGCCATCTCTGCCAGAACCAGGTCAAACTCGTCTCCCCCAAGAGTCGCTATGCCTTCGCTGGCCATGACACTTCGCTCGCTCTCGGTCAGAGTGACAATCGATGCATCGAAGGTGCCACCACCAAGGTCATAAACCAGGATCCGGTCTTTCGTCATCTTGTTACGATGGCCGAATTCAATGGCCGCCGCCGATGGCTCATTCAGCATTGCCAGCACCTGAAACCCGGCCAGACGAAAGGCCTCAGCCGTCAGAAAGCGCTGATTTGAATTGGCGTGCGCAGGTACACCGAGGATCACCTCCAGCGGCTCATCGGCAGCTATGGTCAGGTTCGATCCTTCAACCATTGCTTTGCGCAAAGACATCGCCAGTTCCCGGTAAAGGTCCAACGCAGGAAAGCGATGGGGCCCCACGCTAATCGGCGTAGCCGGACCTATTTCACTCAGGAGCCGCTTCAGACTGCGAACAGAAGCCCATCCAGGCTCAGCCTGCTTCGTCCAGGCATCCCAGCCGTAAACGCGGTCTCCCGTGCATTCCACATGGAAGGCTGCCAGCGCCGGAAACCAATCACGGCTTGCCCCGTCCGGGCAATCGAAGGACACCAGCGGATAATTCCCCCGGTCCACCCAGGACACAACAATCCGGGTGGTTCCAAAATCAATCCCAAGCCTCAACTCGCGTAGTGCTCCATATCTCTATGATAGATGCCGCAACGATTCTGTTTTCCGAGCTGACTGCTTCGCTCTACGTGAATTTGTGATATTAATTTTCTATGTTGAAAGCCTGTTTTTTCGTCTGTGGATTCGTCTGCCTCTCCGTCGGAGCTTTTGCTCAAAGCTCCACTTCAACCATTTTTGGAACGATTACAGACGCCTCCGGTGGCTCACTCCCCGGAGCTAAAGTGATAGCAACAATGGAAGCTACCGGCGCAAGGGAAGCCACTGACGCCAATGATCGGGGAGACTACATTTTCCCTAGTATCCGGCCCGGCCTTTACACTCTGCAAGTAGAAGCAAAAGGCTTCAAAAAGGCTCAAACCAGGAATTTACTGATTGAAGTCAATCAACGCGCCCGCCAGGACTTTTCCATGCAGGTGGGTGAGGTTCAACAGGTGCTGGATGTATCTGCCACCACAACTACCGTCGATACCTTTAGCGGAACTATGAAAGAGGTAGTCGATTCAGGCCGAATGGTGGAGCTCCCATTGAACGGTCGTAACGCCCTTCAACTCCAGGCGCTCCTGCCTGGATCGATTCAAATGGGCGCCGGTTCTGCCGCATCCGGTATTGCTCTCAATACCAACATTGTCTTCAGCGTCAATGGAGCACGACCAAACAGCAGCGCCTACACGCTCGATGGGGGATTGAACATGGACATGTACAACAACCTGCCAGCCGCCTTCCCCAATCCAGATACACTTCAGGAGTTTTCCATTCTGCAGAATGGCTACAACGCAGTCAATGGCCGCAATGCCGGTGCAGTGATCAATATGGTGACAAAGTCAGGTACGAACGAGCTTCATGGAGTTCTGTTCAACTTTCTGCGCAACGACAAGTTGAATACCCGCAACTTTTTCGCCGCTGGTGTAGATCCTCTGCGCCGCAATCAATTTGGCGGCACCATCGGCGGCCCCATTCGCCTGCCAAAGTACAACGGTAAGGATAAGAGTTTCTTTTTCGTAGCTTACGAAGGCACTCGTCAGCGCTTAGGTGCAACTTCAAGTTCGATCATCGTACCAACAGCTCTTGAGCGGGCCGGCGATTTCAGCCAGAGCACTCTTCGCGGAACACGAGTCTCGGTTGCTCCTCCAGAAACCGTAAACGCCCAGAATCCACAGGGCATTCCCTTCCCAAATAATGTCATCCCCTCCTCTCGCCTGGATCCGGTTGCCACCAGATTTGCTTCAGTCTTTATGCCGCTTCCCAATCGCGCTGGAAACATTTTTGCCTACAACGTTTCGCTCCCAACGGAGGAAGACCAGATCACGATCAAGCTGGATCATAACTTCAGCGAAAAACAGCGCACCAACTTCCGCATGTTCTTCGACGATTTCAGCCGCAATCAGAATGCAGGCCTGCTGCTCTTCAATTCTCAAAACAATTGGGTCACCTACAATTCCACCTTGAATCACAGCACCGTCTTTTCACCCAACCTCGTAAATAGTGCCACTCTCACGGTTGCAAGAAATACTTTCGTGCGCGCACCACTGCCCACCGCTCCCGCACTGGACTGGGCTGCACTCGGCTGCAGAAGCTGCATTAGCCTTTCCCCCCCGGGAGTTCCGACAGACTGGGCTATCGGTATCAGCAACGGTCTCAATGTGCGCGTAGATACAAACTTTCAGAGTTACATGATGAACTATCAGTTCATCGACAATTTGACCTACTCAAAGGGCAACCACACCATGACCTTTGGCGGTGAGATTTCCAAAGTACGTCGCAATGGCCGCGAGTTCTTCCAGAAAGATACACAGTTCAGCGTCAACGGGCAGCGAAGCGGAAACCAGGGCTACGGCTATGCAGACTTCTTCCTCGGCGCAGCTAACGATGTCTATCAGAATTCGCCGATCCGGGCCAACCAGTTCAAGTGGACGCCCTTCCTCTATTTTCAGGATGACTGGCGTGTCACTCGCCGTCTGACCCTGAATCTGGGTCTGCGCTGGGAGCCTTTCCTGATGGTGAAAGAGAAGAACCAGGAACTCGGTGCCTTTCGTGCCGGACAGCAATCCACTGTTTATCCGCGGGCACCGATTGGCGCTCTCTTCCCTGGCGACAACGGAATTCCCAACGGCATTGTCAATAATGATTGGAACAAGCCCGCACCGCGCTTCGGCTTTGCCTGGGACCCCTTCGGCAACGGCAAAACCAGTATCCGGGGCGGCTACGGAATCTTCTGGGATACTTTACGCCTCGTGGGCCTGAATACCAACTCGATCAACCAGCCTTTCTCTTTTGGTTTGCGAACCTTTACGGTTCAACTCAGCGACCCGTATGCCGCGAATCCGGGACAATTGCAGACTCTCAGAAATTACACACCACCAGTAACTGCGGATGACAGGGCAAGGCGTGCATTTATCGCTCCTGTCGTACATAATTCTGTCGACCCAGACTTCACCAGCGGCTACATGCAGCAATGGAACCTCAACGTCCAGCGCGAAGTACTTTGGAAGACCGTACTGACAGTTGCCTACATTGGCAGCAAGGGGACTAAATTCATGGTCGGCCAAAACATCAATCCAGCCATTTTTGCCGCCGGCCAGTCCACCACAGGAAACGTCGATGCACGACGTATCTATCCTGGCTTCGGCGAAATCCGGTCCACTCAGTCAACGGCAAACTCCACTTATCATTCTCTCCAGGTGAGTTGGAACCGGCGCCTCAGTGGTGGATTCTCAATTCTCGGAAGCTATGTTTGGGCCAAGAGTCTCGATCTCGCTTCAAACGATGGTAATTCCGGCACCGGCAACCAGGCCACAAACCCCTTCCGGCAAAACCTCGACAAAGGCCCCAGCGACTTCGATGTCCGGCATCGAGTTGTAAACAGCGTGCTTTGGGATCTTCCCTTTGGGCGTGGTGCCAAAGGCTTCAAGAAGTACGTACTTGGCGGCTGGCAACTCAACGGCATCTCTACCCTCCAGACCGGTCTGCCCTTCAGTGTCGGCGCCGGCGTAGACCGCAGTCTCGCAGGCATTGGACGTGACCGGGCGGACACCTTGAAGACTCCAGACGTCTACGGAGGCCGTGCTCGCGGCGAAATGATTCCACGCTATTTCGAAACTTCTGCCTTCGCACTGCCCGCTCTAGGCACCTTTGGAACCTCCAGCAGAAACATCCTCTACGGGCCGGGCCTCATCAACTTTGACCTTGGTGCCTTCAAGGCCTTCTCCTTCACCGAAAGAAGGCGTCTCGAGTTCCGTTGGGAAGTATTTAACGCGCTCAACAAGCCAAACTTCTTGAACCCAGTTGCAGCCGTGCAAAATGTAAACTTCGGTCGCATTACAAGTGCGCGGGATTCACGCATCATGCAGGCAGCCTTGAAGCTTTACTTCTAGACCAAGTCCTCGCAAGAGCGTAATCCATCGTCGGCCGCTTCGAATTCTAACTCCTAAATCGAGTTGACGCCCGAGGCCAGGAAACCGCCATCTACGGCGATGCTCTGGCCGGTGATATAACTTGCCGCATCGCTGGCCAGCAGCACGCAAGCACCAACGAGTTCTTCTGTCTTACCGAACCTCTTCATTGGGGTTCGGATGATGAACTCACGACCGCGCTCGGTGCCGTTAAGCAAAGCGGAATTTAGTTCCGTAGGAAATACGCCAGGGGCAATGCAGTTTACATTGATGCCATCTAGTGCCCATTCAATCGCAAGTGAGCGGGTGAGGCTCAATACCGCCGCTTTCGACGCACAGTATGCAGTCACCTGTGCTAAGCCAACAAAGGAGCTAAGGCTCGCGATGTTTACAATCCGCCCCTTGCCACTTGCCTTAAGCGGACCATAAAAGCTCTGGCAAGCCCGCAGAATGCCGGTTACGTTTACGTCCATCACCCGGTTCCATTCTGCCTCTTCGACATCAATGGTTGGCTTGCGAAAAGTCTGCCCGGCCGCATTCAAAAGAATATCGACTCCGCCCAATTCGGCGACTACCGCATCGCGCAGTGCATCGAGGCTTTCTCTCGAACTTGCGTCACAAGTTTTGTTCAGCGTCTTGCGGCCCATCGCCGTAATCTCGGCACACACTTCGGCAATGTTTGCCTCGCGCCGTCCTGTGGGTACAACATTCGCTCCCGCTCGAGCCATACCGAGGGCCAGCGTCTTTCCGATTCCCGATGTCCCGCCAATCACTACTGCGTTACGCCCGCGCAAATCGATTCCTTGGATCTGTGTTTCAGTCGACATGCATTCCAGTGTATTTGAGAATCCGTCTCAACTCCGAACTTTGAATCGGTTTGGTGAGATAGTCGTCCATCCCCGCTGCCATGCATTTCTCGCGGTCGCCGTCGAACGCATTTGCCGTAATCGCGACAATGCGCTGGTGACGGCTTCGGCCAGCTTCCTGCTGCCGTATCTGTCTGGTGGCTTCAAGCCCATCCATTACTGGCATTTGCACGTCCATCAGTACCAAGTCCACTTCCAACTGCCCGAGTGCCTCAATGGCTTCAAGTCCATTGGAAACTATGGTTACAGAGTGGCCATCGCGACTCAATAGTTTGGCAATCAGCTTCTGATTGACCGCATTGTCTTCAGCCACCAAAACTCGCAAAGGCTCTTGCGCTGCAGCCACTTCCTCAATAAGCTTTTCGGCTGCCTGACCGGCATTGAGAGGGAGTGTGAAATGAAAGGTGCTCCCCTCAACCATGACATCGGACCCTGGCCGTTTCCACGGGCTTTCCACCCAGATCTTTCCGCCCATCTTTTTTACCAGTTCAAGGCTGATCGCCAGCCCCAGGCCTGTACCTCCATGTTTGCGTGTGGCTGTTCCGTCTGCCTGAACGAATGGCGCAAACACTTTCATTTGCTGGCCGACCGGGATCCCGCTGCCACTATCCCGAATCGCCCACTGCAACTCGTCACCTGATTTTCTTACCTCGATGTTGACTGCACCTTGCTCTGTAAACTTCAATCCGTTACCAACCAGATTGAACAGAACCTGACGCAAGCGATGTTCGTCGCCCACTACATATTGCGGTATCGCTTCATCCAGTTGCCACTCCAGCTTCAATCCCTTTTCTCTCGCTCTAAGTCCCAGCGTTGCCACCACTGCGGCCACACACGCTGACAGGTCAAAATCCTTCTCCACCAGATCCAGCTTGCCTGCTTCCACCTTCGACAAGTCCAGGATGTCGTTCAACAGGTTCAGCAATTCTGCCGCCGACTGCGAAGCCATCTTCAGATAGTCCTGCTGTTCGGCGCCTGCGGGTGTTTCAAGCGCCAACTGATTCATGCCCAGAATGGCATTCATTGGCGTACGTATCTCGTGACTCATGTTGGCAAGAAAAATACTCTTCTGCCTGCTGGCAGCCTCGGCGCCCTCGCGGGCGTTCCTCAACTCGACAACCATCTTCCCCCGCGTTCGATAACTACGAATCGCCATCAGCAATAGTGCGCCCAGTGCGAGGACCATTGCTGAAGCCAGCGCCAGAAAACCGTTTTCCCGGTACCAGGGCAGCGGCACCTCGAACCAATACTCCGCAGCTTGCTGCTCGATGTTGCCACTGCGATCCATGCTCTTCACTTCCAACTTGCGCCGCCCCGCTGCCAATCCTTCAAATTGGGCTTCATCCGACTCTGCAAACTCGGTCCATTCGCCGCCATCCATCCGCCAGGAAAATAGTAGCTGCTTTTCGTCTGTTTGCTTCCAGCGGTCAATGCCCCCCAGTGCGATGCGAATGAACCCGCTAGCCGATGCCTGTTTGGAGTTTCTCGATAGGCTCAACCTCGTATGTGGTGGATCCTTGTCCCTGTTCTTTCCATAGAGGCTGAGCCCCTGAGTTGTCCCAGCCCAAATTCTGCCTTGGCTGTCTTCAAATACTTTGTGAGCCATTCCGGACGGCAATCCATCTTCATCCCCATTTCGAATCAGTTGTTCCTTTGTCAGCCGGAAAACCCCCGATGCCGTTGCCATCCACACACATCCCGCGCGGTCTCTCATCACACTTCGAACACGGTCCAGCCCCACTCGAATCCCTCTCAATCGGCCCTCCCGCCACTCCATCAAACTTCGTCTTCCACCGACCAATGCAGCTCCATCTTTTTCCATCCACAACGCAAAGAATCCATCGTTACTCCAATCCTTTTCCGGCGTGACTTTTCGGAATTTGCCGCCTTCCAGAATTCCTCCTCCAACCGCTCCTGCCAGCCAGAATTTCCCGTCCTCCATTTCCATCAAATCCTTGAGTACTCCACCATGCCAAACTGCTGTCAAATCAGCTATGAGTTGAAAGTTTTTGCCATCAAACCTTTCGATTCGAAACCCAGGCCCCGTATTCACCACCGCAGATCCATCCTGCCTGATTTTGAAGAATCGGATTGGCTGATCCTCAGGCCTTTCGAGTGTCGTGAATTTGGCGCTCAACGGGTCAAAGACCAACACCGCATCGCTTCGATCTGCCGGTTGTACCTTTACCAGAATCCTGCCATCAGGCATTGGGAGCAAAGCGCGGGTCATTAAGTTATGGGTCGGAAGTCCTGCCGGCAGTCGATACTTCACCCAGTTTTTGCCATCCAGGAGCACAAGGGTATTTGTTGCCGCAAACCACAGCCGCCCCATCTTGTCTTCCACGATGTCATGCACTGGCAGATTCAAATCCGCCACTTCCGCTGGCGTCGACCAAAGGTTCGGCTTGCGGTGAATCAGTCCATCCACAGTGCCAAGCCAGAAGCCCCCATCGGGCTCGGTAACCACTGAGAGGATCTCGCTGGATAAGCGCCCGCGTCTTGGCACCAGTTCTTTTTCCTGGCCAGCCAGGCGGTAAAGATCACGCCCATCCAGTATCCACACTGCCCCCTCTGACCCGAGCCAGCCGAAACTGCCTGGTGCCAAATCTCGAGCGACCAGCTTCAGCCCTGTTGCGTTCCACTGCACCACTCCGCGCCGCCCATCGATTGATCCTGAAAATACTAACTCTCCGTCCATGCCTGGTTCCAGATGATCCAACCGGTCCATTCCCAATTTCTGGCTACTTCGCGCTTCCCACTCACCCTTACGCGAGAGTCTCCCCACTCCCGCCTCTCCGGCGATCCAGACTTCCCCACCAAAACCAGGGATCAGTTCCCGGTAACTCCCAATCCCGGATTCACTCGCCTTTCTTCTAAGTTCCCACCGCTTTGAAGCTGGATCGTAGGTTTCAATTCGATCCGGGCTCAATACCAACAATCTTCCGTCTTCGAGAGGGGCTACATCCAGCCTTTCCCTTCCTTCTCTTTCGGCAGCTTCCACCTTCCAGGTGCCCCCGGAAAGGCGCCATATCTTTTGATTGACAAGGCTCCAGGCCCCTCCATTGCCATCGGGCCAAACCCGGCATCTCCAGTTTTGCCAGGCATGTGTACTCATCACAGGGTCGGCGATCAAACTTACTTTCTCCCCGTCGAGAACGCTTAGCTTCCCCACCATCCCGTGGCGCGACCAGATCTCACCATTCCTGCTGCGGCTCAAGTAGCGGCTAAAGGATTCCAGCATTCCGTCGCTGATTGTCCAATAACGCCAGCCTTCCCCACTTTGGCCACAAAGCGGCAACGCTGCGCAGAGTAGCAGCCCGGCAAACCATCGAATGCACTTTGCGTTCATTTCCAATCTTGCAACCTCATATCGGGTGCTCCACGCGCTTCTTGAATCAGCAACTGAATCTGCCCCAGCCAGTATAGAAGGATTATTTTGTACTTCGCTGAATAATTAGCGGCATTTATTAAGATAAACTGAAAACACTTCGCATGCCCGTCGCAAAACCCTACCACCACGGCAATCTTAGGGAGACCTTGCTCCAAACTTCCCTTGGATTGATCAAGAGCAATGGGATACAAAGCTTTACGATGCGTGAAGTCGCTCGCCTCTCAGGTGTCTCTCACACCGCCCCATATCGCCATTTCCGCAATAAAGAACAGATTGTAGTCGAACTTGTTTCTGCCAGTTTTGGTCGAATCGCTGATCGAATTACATATTTTTCTCTAAAAGGTCATAGCAGTTCAGAGTGCCTTGAATTTGGAACACTGGCCTATCTCCGCTTTGCCTTGGACCGTCCCGATGAATTCCGGCTCCTCCTTTCGCTCCAGCCTGATTCTGCAGCTCTTCTGGATCGACCTCTCGCTTCCCTCACAGCCCTCGTCAAGGCCTGCTCCTTCCCCAAGGTGGACGCACAAGCTGCCTCCCGTTTGCTTTGGGCCAATATCCACGGCATTGCCGAACTCGCTACCCGCCAGCAGGCCGGTCTCACTTCACGCAAAGAAGCCCTTGAATTTGCCTCCCAATCCACTCGCTTGCTGATTTCCGGTTTTAAATTTAATAAATAGTTGGCGGATTCGCACACCCTCACGCGCTCCATAGTGCAAGGAGACGCATGATGAACACAAACCATTTCTATTGCACCGAAGCCCGAAGCCGCCAGACTCGCGACGACGTATATCGGATCCGCTATGACTGCTACCGTCGCGATAATTCGATCGACCCGAACTCTTACGAACGCTTTTCCGATGCCCTTGATGATTCCCCAAATCACTTCAGCTACTTGCTCGGTTCCACGGAAGAAGCGCTCGCTACTGTTCGGATGAGCGTTGTCCGGCCAGATCTAAACTGGACCCAGTCACCCGCTCTCCATGTCTATGGGGATTGCCCGGCATTCCAGTCCATCGCAAGCGAATCGTATGTCGAGGCCAGCCGTCTTTGCTTCGCACCGCAAGCCCGTCCCAATAGCTTCATTTCTTTATTGGGAAATATGGCTGCACTGGCCGAGTTCTACTCGGTCCGCTGGCTGGTCGCCTGCCCCAGGCTGGAGCAGGCCAAAACCTATGAGCGGCTCTTCGGCTTCAAACCCATGGCGGAGCCGCGTACTTACTACGGTGTGCGCTTCACTGCCCAGCTTCTTGCTGTATCGCTTGATCAGCTTCGATCCCACGTTCGGCATGACCGGCGCATGTTTCAGTCTTGGGTATCCGCTTTGGCGGAAGCTTCCCAAGAGCTTCCACTCGAAGAACTTGCCTTCGCCTGATTGTGCCAATGCGCTGATCGAAAGCGTGAGGCATTTGGTATGTTTAAATTTAGTCGTCAAAATGAAGACCTTTGCCGAAAGCTACACCGCTGCCTGGTGCAGTAACGACCCAACGCGAGTCGCTGAGTTTTTTGCCCTCGATGGCTCGCTCAAAGTAAACGATTCGCCTGCCGCAGTGGGACGAACCGAAATCGCCGCCGTTGCCCACGGCTTTATGGCTGCCTTCCCCGACCTCCAGGTCTTTATGAATGACCTGATCTCCGATCGGTACGGGCTCATCTATCATTGGACGCTTACCGGTACCTACAGCGAAACAGGCAAAGCGGTTCGCCTCAGCGGCTATGAAGCGTGGACGATTTCAGCAGACGGTCTCATCGCCGTTTCCCTCGGCCACTTTGACCAAGACGAGTATCAAAGTCAGATTCGGTCATGATAGCTCTGGCTGCCCACTTCAGCTTATTCAACTTATTCGCTTACTCGGTCGCGATTTATTTCATTTGCCTCGACTAGTTCCCGAAATTCAACTCGACCGGATTCGACCTGACTCCTCCGGAAACTACTGTTGCCTCCACCTTGCCACGTCCGGCAAAGCTTCTTGGCAATTCGATCGTCACCTGATCCAGCCCGATAAACTGAGGCTGGGCTCCGGCATAGAGCGGCGTGATCGTCTCTCCTCCCAACAGCACCTGCACATTAGTTGATCCTCGAACACCGGTGGCATAAAAATCCAGAAAGAGTCTGTCCTCGCCGAATCGGATTGCCGCTGCTTCAAATCCTGCGGCTCCAGCGACAAAAGGAAACTCGGAACTGCGAGCATTGTCAGGCGCCACACGCAGAATCACTGCCGCTGGTACTCCCTGGCCATTTCCGTTTGCCGTAAAGACTCCGGGCGAAGTGGCCGTGATCGTTACCGGGAAGGCAACCTTGCGATCACCTGAAGATATCTTGAGCGTCATGTTTGCCGGGGCCAACCCGCCCGGCACAAGAAAACTCCCTTGCCCTGGCGATACAAAGAACCAGGGCACTGCCGTTTCAACTCCTGTGCCAGACCGCAGTACTGCAGCGGCGCCTCCCAAACCTGCTTGAGGCCCATTCGTCGCAATCTGCAGACCCGCCGCCATCCCCCCAGTGAAAATCGTCGCGATTGAGTTCGGGGCGAGACTCGTTCCCGTGAAACTCGCCCCTGATACCGGCCTCACCGCAGGGCTCTTGCCCAATGCTCTCAGGTAAGTATCAATCG
>CAZZGS010000067.1:0-12008 GCA_964653845.1 uncultured Bryobacter sp. | reverse complement strand
CCATGATCTGCGAGATCCCCGAGAAGAAGTCGGCTCCGTCCGGCGGCGGCGGCCACGGCCCCGAGATGGACTACTAAACAGTAGCCCAGCATCAAGCTGAATAGAAAGCCCGCCGCTAACCCCGGCGGGCCTTTTGCGTTTGTCCAAAGCTACAATTGGACCAGACCCCAAATGCAAATTGAGCAAATTTCGGTTAAAAACTTTAAGACCCTTAAAGACGTGAAGTTGACTCAGATCTCTTTGCTCAGCGTGTTCATTGGCCCAAATGGCTCGGGCAAATCAACTCTTTTTGACGTGTTTGGGTTTCTGCATGACGCCTTGATCCACAACGTCCGGCAAGCTTTGCAGAAGCGCGGTGGTTTCAAGGAGGTTGTAACCCGGGGGGAAGAGGGGCCCATTGAGTTCGAGTTTAAGTTCCGCGAATCGAGCGATGGGCCATTGGTCACTTACTCACTGAAGATCGGCCAAGAGCATGGTTCGCCTGTCGTTCAGAGAGAGTTGCTCCAATATCGAAGGGGTCAACATGGACAACCCTGGCGATTTCTTGATTTCAAAAATGGAAAAGGGCAGGCGGTTACAAATGAAGAGGATTATGGGAAACCCAACGCCGAGATGCGCCGCGATGTCCAGGTGCTGGAAAGCCCCGATATCCTTGCAATCAAGGGGTTAGGGCAATTTCAAAAATTCCGGCAGATCAGCGCATTTCGAAGACTAATTGAGGACTGGCACGTTTCAGATTTCCATATAAGCGAGGCAAGGGGGACTCAGGAGGCGGGATTCGCAGAGCATATTTCAGTCCTGGGCGACAACATCGCTTTAGTCGCGCAATACATGTTCGAGCAGCACCCCTTGCTCTTCTCCAAGGTTCTTGAAAAGATGCGCGAGCGCGTTCCTGGTGTAAGTCATGTGGATGCCATCAACACGCCCGATGGCCGTATTGTCTTGAGATTCCAAGACGGAAGCTTCAAAGATCCCTTTGTCGCTAGATACGTCTCTGATGGAACGATCAAAATGTTCGCATACCTGCTTTTGTTGCATGACCCCAAGCCACACCCTTTGCTATGCGTGGAAGAGCCTGAAAACCAATTGCATCCTTCCGTGCTGTTACCCTTGGCCGATGAGTTTCGAGAATATGCGCGCAGGGGAGGGCAGGTATTTGTTTCGACACACTCTCCTGACTTCCTGAATGCAATCAAACTGGAAGAGATCTTCTGGCTGCAAAAACAGCATGGAGTCACAGTCATCAATCGCGCAATGGATGATGAAACCATACGACGCCTCGTTGTGGAGGGCGATCTTCCTGGATATCTTTGGAAACAAGAGCTCTTCGGGACTCTGAAGTAGAACCGAATGGTGATCTTTTTGCTCGAAGAGCCGTCAATGAAGACTTTTCTTGAGGTACTCCTCGCGAAAGTATTCCCAAGTAGCCACTACAAACTGATTCCACATGAAGGCAAATCTGACCTTGAACGTTCGATCCCAAGAAAAATCCGCGGAATGCAAGCAGTAGCGACCGCGTTCGTAATTGTTCGCGATCAACATTCAGTCACAGATTGCAAATCATTGAAATCCCAATTATTGGAGCTGGCGCAAGGCGGGGCGGCAGAAGTTATTGTGCGAATTGTATGCCGTGAACTGGAGAGCTGGCTATTGGGCGAGCTCTCGGCAATTGAGCACTCATTAGAAGTGCCTGGACTCACCAAACAGGCCACAAGAAGAAAGTTCAGGAATCCAGATCAGCTTGTGAATGCCCAGGAAGAATTGGCAAAGCTTTGCCCTCGTTACTCAAAGACTCATGGCGCAAGGGCAGTAGCAGCTCAATTCGATCCTGCAAAGTGTTGCTCAAGGAGTTTTCAAGTATTCTTTGAATCAGCGCTACGATTGCTTAGAACCGCCTGATTATCTTTATTCTGGATCATCTCGCGATCTCAAATGCCCAGGCTGGGGTCTTAGAAGACCTGATCGCCGCTGGTGTCATCGACCCGGCCAAGGTAACCCGCACTCATCTTCGATCAGCTGCCTCATGCTGACCACCGAAGCCATGATCTGTGAGATCCCCGAGAAGAAGTCGGCTCCGTCCGGCGGCGGCGGCCTCGGCCCCGAGATGGACTACTAAACAGTAGCCAAGTATCAAAGAAAACGGTTCCCCTTGGAAAAGGGGAACCGTTTTTGTTTTGTCTCGCCATTTGCTTGAATCGGTTTGACGGCTTTGATTCGCTATATTGCAAATTTTGGATGAAGCAACACGTCATGACGACACAGAAACGAACGCAATTGATTGCAGCACTTTTGCTGATTGTGCCGCCAGTCATTTTCAAGAGAACTTCCGTAGTGCTCAGGAGGCAATACCTCCGGCCTATACGATTCAGTTGGATTGAAGACCACAGGTAGCCTAGCCCCTCCTGAAATCGCCAGCCGCTATCTTGCCGCAATCCCAACTACGCGTTCAAGCTGTCTCGGGAACGGCGTTTAGACGGTCAAACTGGTGCGTAACGATCCTCAGAGAATCGTCGCCTGGCATGCAATCGACTCCACATTGGAAGAGATCAAGAGGGTTGTGAAGTTCAAGGGCTGTTGCGATGCAAAGTCCATCAATGCCAGCGGACCGACAAGGAACGTAAGTGAACTGGTGTTTTTGGGCCTGCAAGCGGGAGGGCCCAAGGCGAATTGCCTCGAGACAGCTGCACTTCAGAAATCCGCCCCAGGTGAGGCTGAATCGCTTGCCCAGTCGGACAAGAACTATTTCATGCGACGTGCTACTCGAGGTGTCGGGGCAAGGTAGTTAAATTTAGTCCCCGATTTTGGCCTTCAGCCAAATCAACACCGTCGCAAATCTACAGAAGATGCTTGCAGTTGCCGATCATTCTACGTATGCAAGTACTAGGGCGAACAGGGGTCTCAAAATGCCGCCGCTTCGTGTTTGTCGCCTGCACAATTGCCCTGCTCGCTACAATTGCCCATTTCGGCGTTGCTATCTGGGCCAAAAGCGAATTCACACAGCCTGAAGGAATTGTCGCTACGCAAGTTCGCAGTTTAGCCGAAGAGGGTGCACTTTACTACGATCTAAAGCAGTACCCTTACACTGTTTGCGCCTATATGCCCCTTCTGTACGGAACGGTTGCAGCTATGTATAAAGCGGGTGTCCCGTTGCTCCTGGGTGCTCGCTTGATCAGTATTTTCGCTGTGCTTGCAATCTTATACTTGGTTTGGAAAATCCTGAAGCTTTACACGGGAGAATCGCTTTACGCCTGGACAGGTTTCGCATTGGCTGGAATAACTCAGCTCTTGTTGGGTTGGGGAACGGCTGGTAGGGCGGATGTTCCGGCAGTCGCACTAAGTCTCTCAGCTTTTTATTTATATGCCAGATATTCCTTACTCGGCGAGGAATGCCTGGACAAAGCCGCGATCCTGGCGATACTTGGGCTTCTGTTCAAGCAGACCGCCATTGCAGCTCCTGCCGCGATCTTCCTGCTACTGGCGCTGCCAAGCCCCAAACGGGCACTGCGCTTCGGCCTGATAGTAGGCGGAATAGGGGGTGCAATCGTATTGGGATTTAACGCTTTGCTCGACGGCCGCTTCCTCTTCAATACGGTTTCTTCCAACCTGAATCCCTTCGCCTTATTCAAACTGCAACTTCATATCGAGTACATGGTGGCAATGCTTTCTCCATTGATACTGGTTGCTGCTGTTGGAGCCAAGAAGACCATAGCCACACGCGGTAAGGAAGCCTACGTTTATCTGCTAGCCGCCTTCTCTCTACTTGTAGCCACGGCTTGCAAACTTGGCTCGGACTATAACTACCAGATCGAGACGGCGATCCTGCTCATTGTCTGCACTTGCCTCTCAATGCACAGCTTGAACTTCTTTGAGCTTTATTCCATGGGGAGCAAAAGCTGGATTACGATGTTGATTCTTCCACTGGCTGTTTTTGCCGTGCAGAATGTCAGAAGCTCAACGACATCGCTATTCGAGCGAATCGAGGGCGAACAGAAGTTTCGAGTGCAACTCAAGGAACTGGAACCTATCTTTGCCAGGCCAGGCCCGGTGCTCTCGGCTGACTCAAACTCGCTCGTTCACTTCAACAGCCGCATCGAAGTGGAGCCTCTCATTTACCGTCTGCTCGTCGAAGCAGGAAAAGTGGACGCTAGTCCAGTGATTCAAGATATTGAGCGGGCTAAGTTCCAGACTATACTCCTGTTCGAAAATATTGCCGAAAAGCCGAATTTGGATCCAGAATATCCCCGACTGCCCAGCGACCATATGGCGGCTATCCGAAAGAACTACCGGCTGACCAAACGGATACCGGGCCCACTCGCCAATGGACTCTATATCTATCAACCATTCAGGGAGCAAACGAAATGAAGTCCGCTGCAGAACCAGGCCTCGATGTCACTCTCGCTTCCTATCACGAAATTCGTTTTCCCTTCGATCCTCGACGGGCCAAGGTCTGGAAGACGCTGGCCGCCTATTTGCAGACATGGGTGGACAGCCGGGGCGGATTGCTGGAAATGGGAGCGGGCTATGGCGAATTCTCGCGCGAGATCAAATCGGGTCAGAAGTGGGCCCTCGATATGAACCCCGAGTTAGTGGCCTATTGGGGAAAAGAAGTCCATCCGCTGATCCAATCGGCACTCGATCCGATGCCCATTGAAACGGGTAGCCTGGCGACGGTCTTCGCCTCAAATTTCTTCGAACACTTCACGCTTGAACAGGGAGCGCTCATCCTCGCTGAAACAAAGCGGGTCTTGCGGGAGGGAGGGCGGCTGATCGTGGTTCAGCCTAATTTCCGCCTTGAGCCTCGGCGCTATTTTGACGACTACACACATCGCACCGCCTACACTGACAATGGCTTCAGCGATTTCCTGCGCGCATGCGGTTACCGCATTGTCCATGCGGAACCCCGCTTCACGCCGTTTAGTATGAAGTCGCGGCTACCGGTTTCCACCTGGCTGATGGAGCTTTACCTCGCTTTGCCATGGCGCCCCTTTGCCGGCCAGTTCATGATTGTGGCAGAAAAAGGAACCGAGGGCTAAGCCGATGTGGAGAGGCAAAACGGTAAGCGTCATATTTCCGACCTACAACGAAAAAGACTCCATTCGTGCGGCCACGCTCGGATACTTCGCAACCGGACTGGCGGACGAAGTAATTGTCGTGAACAACAACGCAGCGCCTGGCACTTCCGAAGAAGTCGCGGGAACCGGAGCGCGGGAGATCTTCGAAACAAAGCAGGGTTACGGCAATGCCCTGCTCTGCGGAATCGACAACTGCAAGTCGGATCTGATCGTCCTCTCAGAGCCGGACGGGACATTCAACCCCAGCGACCTGGTAAAGCTGCTTGCCTATTCGGACGACGTTCCAGTTGTTTTCGGCACTCGAACCAGCCGGGAATTTATTTGGGCTGGAGCCAACATGGGCCTTTTTCTCCGCTGGGGAAACTGGGCTGTGGCAAAGATGACCGAACTGCTCTTCAATACAACAATTCTCACGGACATGGGCTGTACTTTGAGACTCTTTGACGCCATTGCCTTACGCCGAATCCGTCCTCATCTGACAATCGGAGGCTCGCACTTTGGTCCTCAACTCCTGATGGAAATCGTGGCACACGGAATTCCCTTTGTCGAAATCCCCGTCAGCTACCGAAGCCGGGTGGGCGAATCCTCTGTGACGGGCAGTTTCTCAAAGGCCTTCTGGCTTGGGATCCAGATGATCATTCTGGTTTGGAAGTATCGACTGGGTATGATCCGGCGAACACGCAGCCGATGGACCCCCGAAGAGTGCAGAAGCGCCGCTGAACGTGAAGCGTTTTGCATGGACCCATCTCTAGCGAATCTGGCTCGAGCGGTTGCAGTCAAAGAAACGGTTGCAGAGCCGAAGCGCGCTCAAGAAGTGAAATGAATGGCCAGCGGGATCGGCCGTGATGACAAGTAATTCCCAGGTACGCCCCCAATGTAATTGGAAGCACTGCCTCGATCCGGCGGAATGGGCGAAACTGCAACTCAATATCCAGGACCGAATCGATTTCAAAGTAGTTTATGAAGACAAATTCGCTACGCTTTACCAGTGCAAAAAAGGCTTAGAGAAACCGCTCACAGCTTCCCTGCAGCGCTGACACTCTCTACTTCGGCCAGTGATCGTCTCAAGTGAGCTTCGAGATAACCCGCAGCGGCATCTGCCTCGCGCTTCTGGCAAGCTTTGAGAATCTGCCGGTGTTCGCGCAAGCAATCGGGCCCGTAGCTCTCTGGAGAGAGGTACAGAAAGTAGAAGCGATTCACACTGCCGCGGAGATTGTCGATCAATGTGAGCGTGCGTGACTGTTTGCAGGGGGCGTAAAGCGCGGCATGAAAAGCTTGATCAATT
Source organism: uncultured Bryobacter sp. (assembly GCA_964653845.1). Classification (GTDB taxonomy): domain Bacteria; phylum Acidobacteriota; class Terriglobia; order Bryobacterales; family Bryobacteraceae; genus Bryobacter. Next base: position 5,651 of record CAZZGS010000067.1, on the reverse strand, counting down.
CGTGACCAATCCGCCCGATTGGCCACGCTTTCCAGGTGCGTCAGCAAACTCGAGCACAACTCAAATTCCTGTTTGTTGAAATTCGGAACGGCCAATCGCAATGCGTAGGTTTCGAGCAGGATCCGAAGTTCGAAGACTTCGCGCAACTCTTCTACGCCAGGGTTCGATACAAAGGCCCCACGATTCGGGTATAAATCGACCAGGCCTTCTCCTTGCAACTGACGCAAAGCATCACGCACAGGGATTCGGCTGATCCCGAATTTTAGGGCCAGTTCTTCCTGCTGCAATTGCTGCCCTGGCAGCAGTTCATTGCGGTAGATAGCATCTCTAATATATTCGGCTACGACTTCCGGGGCGGTCCGATACTTCAATTGCGGCGTGGCAATTCGTTCAGGCATCCCTACTATCATAGCTTGCTGGATATTGTATACATGTATACAATCTGATACGCTGAATCATGCATAATCGTAGAGCCCTCGTCTCGCTTTCGATCGCACTGATTCTGTGGTCGCTCACCTTTCCGCTCATCCGGGCAATGATGGGTGAAGTTCCTCTCGAAGTCATCCTTACCCTGCGCTTCGGCATGGCGGCAATCATCCTGATGGGTGTGTGGTTATGGAAGGGAAAAGAGCTCCCGCGCGGCCGGGATTTCTGGGTCACGGCGTTCAGCGGATTCTGCTGTGTCACCGGCTATCAACTCTTCTCGACACACGGCATCAAGACAGTAAGCTCGGGCCCAGCCAGCGTGCTGGTAGACACGATGCCAATCTTTGCAACTGTGCTCTCGGTCTTCATCCTCAAGCATCGTCCGAAATGGCGCACATGGACCGGCCTCGGTGTCGCTCTAGCTGGCGCAGCACTGATCGCGATGGGTGAATCGGGTGGGCGCCTGGAATGGAACCTCGGCGTCGGGTTGCTGCTGATGGCGGCCTTGATTTTCAGCATGGGCACGATCGCGCAAAAGCCGCTAATGAAGCGCTATGACTCACTCGGCATCACCGCAATCAGTTTCTCGGCAGGCGCACTTGCAATGATCCCTTTCGCCCCCAACCTCATCGTCTCAACCCAACAAGTAGCGTTTCGACACCTTGTCACTATAGCCTTTCTCGCAGCCGGGCCGGGCGCTCTGGCCTACGGCCTATGGGGTCATGCCCTGAGTAAATTACCGGTCGCCAAGGCATCCGCATCGTTGCTCCTGATCGGACCGCTGACATTCCTGGTTGCCTGGATCTTCTTTAACGAAATTCCCGCCGCCATCAGCATCCTGGGCGCGACAGTCGCCTGTGCCGGAGTCTGGCTGGTGCACTCCGACGAACACGCATAAGATGCACTTGGCGCAACTGAATGTCGCCCGCATGCCCGGCCCGTAAACGCAATCGCGGATGCGAGCACGGGCTTTGTCTGGCGAGACAAAACTGAGGCTGGCGACAATACGGCAGTTAAAATCAACGACGATCCGATGCTGGTCGTCAATGTCTCGATCTTGGAATTACCGGCAGATTGAGAAGCCTCCGTGTATCAAGGGCTTCACAAGTCCACCTTGAGCTGTCGAAAAGAATGGTTTGAACTGCCAAAGATTTCACGCTACGTTTTATGGTGGATAGAAAAGGGTCGATCCAAACCATAACCGAAGCAGCCGCGCGCCTCAAACACTTGCGCTCGAAGGGCGAAAGCGATTACACCTTCACGCTTCGCTTCATCCAACGCAGCTAGCCGCCGATCGCGTACATAGGCCGCGGAGGAGGCACAAACTGCGTCGACCCAATCTCATGACCGATCCATTTGCGCATCAGGTTTTCGCGAATCGCAGCAGCCACACCGGCATCGTCTCCGGCCCTGAGCAGCGCTCGCACATCCATCTCTTCTACAGCAAAAAGGCAGTAGCGCAGCTTGCCGTCAGACGTGAGGCGGATGCGATTGCAGTTGAGACAAAAAGGCTTGCTGACGCTCGCGATAAAGCCAATATGGCCCTTGCCATCGCGATAGCGAAACTCAGTTGCAGGCGCCCGCTCGTCTTGATCGGGCACAACATCGAGCTCGCCAAACTCGGCACGCAACTGATCGAGAATCTGGTCCATCGTCAAAACCTGAGTCTTGTCCCAGATGCCCTGGCTATCAAGAGGCATGAACTCGATGAAGCGAACCTCGATCCCACGCTCGCGGCCGTAATGAGCCATCGGCAAGATGTCAGCTTCGGTCACACCTTTCACAGCCACCGCATTCAACTTGATCGGCCCGAAGCCGAGTGACTGGGCAATGTCGATGCCTTCGAGAACACGCGGCAATTCGTCGCGCCGGGTGATCTCGCGAAACCGCTGGCGATCAAGCGTGTCGAGGTGAATATTGAGGCGTCGTAAGCCCGCAGCGTAGAGAGCCTTTGCCTGAGCACCGAGCAACACGGCATTGGTTGTGAGCGCGATGTCTTCGATGCCCTCAATTTCGGTGAGCATCGCGATGAGCTTGTGTAGATCTTTGCGAGCCAGCGGCTCGCCGCCGGTAATGCGCAGCTTACGTACACCGAGCCCAACAGCCACGCGGGTAAACCTGGCCATCTCTTCAAAGGTTAAAATTTCATGCTTAGGGGCATATTGGCCGCCTTCTTCAGGCATGCAGTAGAAGCAGCGGATGTTGCATCGGTCCGTGACACTAATCCGGAGATTGTCGTGCAAACGTCCGAAGCGATCAACAAGTGGTGCTTGCACGAAATCCTTTCCTTAGAGCGCGAGCATGCGCTCGATAGGCAGCCTGGCGCGTTCCATGATTGAGGCAGGTAGTTCCAGCCGTGGCTCCAGTGTTTCGAGGCAATCACGCAACTTCTCAAGTGTATTCATCCGCATGTAAGGGCACTCGCTGCAGTTGCAGTTTTCGTTCGGTACAAAGTAGAACTTCTTGGACGGGGCACCCTTTTCGAGTGAATGCCGGACGCCGCTCTCGGTCATGATGATCCACTCTGGAACATCGCTCTTCACGCAGTGCTCGATCAGGGCAGAAGTGGAACCAATGTAGTCGGCCATCGCCAGCACCTCGGCAGGGCATTCCGGGTGGGCGGCCACAAGAGCCGTTGGGTGCTCAAGTCTGGCTGCGGTTAACTTACGTGCCGCAAAAGTAGCGTGCACGATGCAGGCTCCCTGCCAGATCTTCATGTTTTGACGGCCAGTCTGTTGTTTTACATAATTGCCGAGATTGATGTCCGGGCAAAAAAGGATTGGCTTATCGGCGGGGATCGAATTCACCACTTGGACGGCATTGCGAGAAGTGCAAATGATATCGCTCTCAGCTTTCACGGCAGCAGAAGTATTGATGTAGCTGACGATGACGTGGTCGGGGTAGCGATGTTTGAAAGCTCGAATCTGATCGGCAGGACAGCTATCCACCAGGCTACAGCCGGCATTCTTGTCAGGCACAACAACAATGCGTTCGGGGTTGAGTAGCTTGGCCGTTTCGGCCATAAACCAGACACCGCAGAACACAATCACTTCGCCGTCAAACTGTTTGGCCTTACGAGCAAGCTCGAGGCTGTCGCCGATCACATCGGCCAGTTCCTGAATCTCAGAATCCTGGTAGTGATGGGCGAGAATAATTGCCTTGCGTTCCCGTTTGAGAGCAAGAATTTCTTCGGCGATAGAGGTATGAATGGATACGGCAGGCATGGATGGCTAGGCTGACAAAAGCCCCTTTAGCCTTCAGTGTAGCCTACCGGAGTTAACCGGCGAGGCCCTTGCGGCGAGGTTGTGGCGAATCCATCGAGAGCAACTTGGCGGAAGAAACTGGCACTGCGCCTCCCACACCAGCCAACTGCGGAATTGCGGATGCAGGGCTATCACCAGACATGCTGCGGGCGCTGAACACGCTGCAGGCCTTGGCCAGCTTCTGCAGGTCGCCACCGTCTTCAACCACCATCTCGTGCTCTACCCAGTTGCTGAGTGGAATGTTGCGGAAGAAGAGGCGTTCCTGGAGAACCATCGACTTGCGATTGAGAAAGAGGCTTTTGCTCTCACGAGAGTAATGACGTTCTTCAACGCGAAAATCGGCGAGAAAGTCATCGAGAGCCTGACGGCGGGCGCGTTCTTCGGTCGCCTTAATCGTTTCTTCGAGCGTCTTGGCATGCATTGCAATTGCAGCCCGAGCCTCGGCCATAGTCTCACGTTCTTTGGAAATCGCTACTTCCAGCTTCGACTGCATGATGAAGTAGGCCAGCAGGGCCGACCCAGCAGCGACAAACAAAGGCAAAAACAACCAGAGCATTGCGTCCATCTATGAAGATCCTCAAGGTGAAGATCGGATCAACGGACGAAATCTTTATAGTCCATCCACCTTAGACCCGCCTAAGAGTTTTCCCGCAAGCCCTAGACGGAAAGAAAAGAAGGCTTTTGCGGTTTGAGACAACCAGAATCCGAAGCCAGCCATGAATCCGTAGTTCTTCGAATAAAAGGCACCCAGTCCATTCATCCGGTCGGCTTCATCCATCTCGGGGCTGATCATTTCCTGCGCGGCCCGTTCCCGCTGCAGCACCAGATCCTTCAAAACCAGAATGCGCTTTCCCGCTTCTTTCATCTTGTAGAACAGCTCAAGATCGCCATAGTATTGGCCATATTTAGCGGGCAGATAGTTCATGCTCACCAGCGCCAGCTTGGGCAGCAGCACTGGCTGATCAAAGGGGTACTCGGTGCCTGTGGCCAAAGTAGTGTCGCCAGTCTTGGGCAACGCAAAGAATTCTCCAGCCGGACACACTGCCCCGGCCTGGGGATCGGCCTCAAGAGCACTCAACATCTGCTGAATCGAATCCGGGCCCACTTGGCAACCATTCGGCAATAGCAAAAGATACTCACCCTTGGCGGTGCGTGTGGCGATATTGATAGCCTTGGTCCACCCGAAGTTATGAGGCAGTCTAAGGAGTGTAATCCCCTCAAACTCATCATCAAGACGAGCGCTTCCATCGCGGCTGCCGCAGTCTACAACCAGCACCTCACTCAACTCTGGCTCAGAGCGGGCCGCCAGCGCACTTAGTGTCGGCCTCAATAGCTGACATTGATGCTGGGAAACAATAATGATCGAAACGCGTGTGGCCCGGACTTCGGGCGATTCCTGTACGGGAGATTCCATCCAGATTCAAGGATACCCCGCGTTAGCGCTTGAGAATTGTTCCGCGGGGATCCAAAAGCACCTTTGGCAGCACAGAACCAGTCACAGGAATCTCAAGAACATCGTCTTCCGACCCACTCCGCATCCACCGGATCGACTTCTGCCCGCGCGGCAACTGGATCTCTACCGGCACATCGAGAGCGAAATCTTCAGGCACCAGCGTCTGCTTCAGACGCAACTCAATCACCTTGCGCGGAGCAGCCCCTTTGATCGTCGTCGTCAACTCCAGGTGTGGCATTCCAGTGCCATAGACCCAGGTCTCAAAGAAATTCACAAGTTCACGATCTGGCGCGTCCTTAGGCAGCATTGCAGCAGCAGTTCGCCGCAAGTCCTCGGTGGTCATGGCTTTTCCGGCATAGTCTTTCACCAGTTGTGCCAGCAACTTGAGAAAGGCGGCATCCCCAAGCCGGTTGCGCAACATGTGCAGCACCCAGGTACTCTTGCCGTAGGTAACCGCATGCCAGGCCACCGGATCGGAATAGCGCAAGCGCATGCCAAAGACCAGCGGC
>CAZZGS010000066.1:10048-12056 GCA_964653845.1 uncultured Bryobacter sp. | reverse complement strand
ATTCCTCGCAACGGTAGGCGTACACCCCCACAGCGCAATTCGCGTAAACCCGGAAACATATCCTGAGCTAAACCGTCTTGCGCGGCATCCAAAGTGTGTGGCCATAGGTGAAATCGGTCTCGACTATCACTACGACTTCTCGCCCCGCGAGGAGCAACACGACGTATTCATCAAACAGCTGTATCTGGCCAAGGAACTGCGCCTCCCGATCATCATCCACACCCGCGAGGCGTGGCGCGACACGATAGACATTCTCAAACAACACTGGGATAACACCCTGGGCGGCATCTTCCACTGCTTCAGCGAAGGTGTGGCCGAGGCTGAAGAAGCCCTCGCGATGAACTTCCACTTCGGCCTTGGCGGTGTCCTCACATTCCCAAAGGCAGATAAGCTGCGCGAGGCCGCCAGTTTCATCCCGCTCAACCGGATTCTGCTCGAAACCGACGCGCCTTACCTTGCGCCCATTCCTTTCCGGGGCAAGCGCAACGAGCCAGCTTATGTGGTCAATACCGCAAAGCGCCTAGCCGCCCTCCGAGGCCTCACCCTGCCAGAGCTCGACTACCTGACCACGCAAAATTTCCGCCGTCTATTCTCGGCTAAACTGGAGCAACCGTCATGAAGACGCTGACCCAAGCTGTCTCGATGAAACAAATTCTCGACCTCGTGCGCGAAGATCTCGCCCGCGTCGAGAAAGCAATTGGGCTCGAAACCGTCGGCTCTATCGCCGCCGTAAACACCATCTCTCACCACATGCAGTCTGCCGGTGGCAAACGCCTCCGGCCCATCCTGCTACTTCTTTCAAGCCGTCTGGTCTCCTCAAACACTGAGACCACAGAAGAAGCCATCCAGCTGGCTGCAGTAGTTGAACTCATCCACACGTCAACACTCGTGCACGACGACGTCATCGACGAGGCCAAAACTCGTCGGGGCCAAGCTTCTGCTAACGCCCTCTGGGGCAATCAGATGAGCGTCCTCGCCGGCGACTGGCTCTATATGCAGGCCTTCCAGATCGCGATGCGCCAGCGCAATTTTTCGATCCTCGACATCCTCATTGGCCTCACCCAAACCATGGTCGAAGGTGAATTCCTGCAAATGGATCGCCTCGGCCACATAGATATTTCGGAAGCCGATTACATGGAGCTGGTAGACCGTAAGACCGCCAGCCTCTTCAACGCCTGCTGCCGCCTGGGCGCAATGGCCGGTGGTGCAAACGACACCCAATCTGCCCGCCTCGGTGAATTCGCCTGGAACCTCGGCATGGCCTTCCAGTTGATCGACGACATCCTCGATTTCACATCCAAAGAGACCATCCTCGGTAAGCCCGTTGGCAACGACCTCGCCGAAGGCAAGGTCACCCTCCCGCTGCTCTACTCACTCGTTGAAACCACCCGCGAAGAAACCCGTATGATTGAAACGATCCTCAAAGATCGCAGCTATGAGCGCGTGCCCTTCTCGGCTGTCCTTGAAATCATCGAAAAGTACAAGGGCGTAGAAAAAGCTCACGAACGTGCGCAACAGTTTACCGCCCGAGCCCGTCAGGTGATTGACACGTTTCCCGACTCTCCTTATAGGAAGGCGGTTCTAACGATCGCCGACATCATTACCGAACGAGATCGTTGACACCCAATGAAAAAGTTAGCAATAGCCCTGGCCCTGATCCTTATCTCCGGGCTGGGGCTTTTCTATTACGTCAAGAGTAGGGCCAAACAAGATTGGGAACCCCTCGCCCGGAAGCGTCTCATCACCTACCTCGAAGAAAGATTCGACAGTAAAGTCGACATCGGGGAACTCGACTTCAACCACCTCGAAGGCACCAGGATCGAAGCGATCGGGAAAAACTTCAAGCTCCACTTTGAGCGGCGCACCGACATCCCGCCGATCATCGCCTTCGACCAGATCAAGATCGAATCCGATATCGCCACTCTCTACAATGGCCCGCGCGTCATCAACCGCGTCGTCATCAAGGGCCTCAAGCTCACGATCCCACCAAGGGCCGAGCGTCCCAAGA
>CAZZGS010000066.1:1933-10038 GCA_964653845.1 uncultured Bryobacter sp. | reverse complement strand
GCCGCCATCTCAAAACCCACTCCTCATCGAGACCATCGTCGCCGATGGAGCAACGCTCGTGATCCTTCCCAGTAAAGCCGGCAAAGAACCCCTCGATTTCGCGCTCACCAAACTCACTCTCAAAACCAACGGTGCCAACCAACCCTTCTCCTACCAAACCACCCTCACGATTCCCAAGCCACCCGGCCTCGTAACGGCAACCGGCCACTTCGGTCCCTGGAATGGACAGGACCCTCGGCAGACCAAACTCGATGGCACATACAACTATGTGGAAGCCGACCTCGGAGTCTTCAAAGGCATCGATGGCACGATGGCATCAACTGGTAAATTCTCAGGCGCACTGGAAACCATCGACGCAGAAGGTGAGTGCCGTGTACCCAATTTCCGCCTCTCCATGGCAGGCAATCCTGTTCCTCTTACCGTCCAGTACAAGGCCTTGGTCGACGGAGCGGACGGGGACACATATCTGAAGCAAGTCAACGCAAAACTTGGCAACACCTACTTCACTGCCAAAGGTGAAGTTGTGGGCCTCAAAGGCCATCCCGGCCGCGCAATCCACCTCAACGTGATCATGCCCAAAGGCGACCTTAAGGACATTCTCAAGCTCGCGATGAAAGGCAACAAGCCCTTCCTCGAAGGCGCGGTCAACCTCAAGTCCAGCATAGATATCCCAAGAGGAAATGTTCATGTGGTTGAGAAGCTCAAACTCAAGGGTCGCTTTGAAATCCGCGAAGCCAATTTCACCTCAGACGCAATTCAGGACAAGATCGACGGCCTCGCCAAACGCGCCTCCGGGCACCCAAAGGGCAAAACCTTCGAGAACATACCCGCCACTTTCAACGGTCAATTCCGAATGGCCGAAGGCAAGCTCGATTTCGAACCCGTCGTCTTCGTAGTCCCGGGGGCACTTGTGGATCTGACTGGCTCCTACCAGGTCGAACCCGGCACCCTCGACTTCCACGGCTCTCTCAACCTTGATTCCAAAGTCAGCGATACCTTCGGCGGCTGGAAGCGCTGGGCACTCAAGCCCTTCAATCCGATATTCTCGAAGAACGACGTTGGAACGTATCTACCTATCAAAATCACCGGCGACAAGGATAATCCCCAATTCGGTCTCGACCGGAAGAAGAATTAGCGTCTGGCTATTCTTGCTGGCGCTGCCCCTGCTCGCCGGCCTTGGAGGCTTCCCTGAAAAAGCTGAATTCTATTTCCTGCGTCTCGAATACACCGATGCGCCATTCGTCCGTCGTCCATGGGGTCGCGGCTGGTGGATGCAAGACATGCCAGAAGCTGAGATCCATTTCACCAAGGGCATTGAGCGGCTCACCCGAGTCCACATCGGCGAAATCCGCCACACCCCACTCACCGACAATCGTGTCTTTGACTACCCCTGGATCTACGCGACACAAGTCGCCTGGTGGGATCTCTCAGAGCCGGAGGTCCTCCGCCTGCGAGACTACCTCAACCGGGGCGGCTTCCTAGTCGTCGACGACTTCCACGGAGACCGCGACTGGGCACTCTTTGAAGCCTCAATCACCAAAGTCCTCCCCGGCAAACCCATCCTCGACATCACCGACGACGACCCAGTCATGAACCTCGTCTTCGAAATCAAGGAGCGTACCTTCATCCCAGGTCTGCGTCACCTCCGTCGAGGCCCCAACGGCACCACAACCGTCCAACCCACTGCCATCCCTCCACGATGGCGAGCGATCTATGATACCCGAGGCCGCATGATCGTCGCTATCAACTTCAACATGGATATCGGCGATGCCTGGGAGCATGCCGATATGCCGGAATACCCTGAACAGATGACCAGCCTCAGCTACCGCTTCGGCATCAACTACATCCTCTACTCAATGACTCACTGAGGGTCTCGCGTCCAGATATATTCGCCACCCTGGAGCCTGAAATCGATGATGACGCGCTCTCCGACTCCCGCGATTTGCTTGTAGAGCCACTTTGCGTGATCCGGATGCACTTCGATTTCATCGGGAGGCCCATACTGAATGTAGACATGGCCACGATCGGTCTTCCAGCCTTCCACCTTAGTGGCAAACAACTCGTTTGCATAAGCAATCCGCCGGTAATGCTCTTCTTTGAACTCGTTCTCACTGGGAGTCGCAGGGCTGGGATCACGCCTGGCCCAGAACTGGACAATGAACTGCTCGCGTTCAGAATCTGACTTCAGGCTGGTGAAACGGGCCTTCTCATCATCTTTGATGATGTAGATGACATCCCGCTTCAGCCACATGTCGTAGGGTGAGTTACTCTTCTGCCCAAAAGCCGCAAGGCAGGCAAAAACCGTCAACACCCCAACAAAAACCATCACTCCGCCTATACCTCTCGGTTCCTCTTTCACTCCGGCCAATCTTTGAATTCGTCCCATTAGATCTCCTCCGTTTGCTGCGAGTACCGGCTCAAGCCGGGTCGCACGTTGTTCTTCGATTAACAACAGGGCTCGCGCATATTCTCGTGCATCGCCCTGCAAAGCCACCACCAGATCGTCGCAGCAGTTTTCACGCTCGTCGCGAATCACTCCCGACACCCACCACACAGCCGGGTGGTAGAAAAGCAAACTCTCCACCACTGCTTGAAGTAAATTCACCAACGGATCCCGGCGATACAAATGCGCCAACTCGTGCAGCAAGATCGACTCAACCTGCGACACCGGCATCGACGTCAACATCCCCACTGGAGTTAGCAGCACGGGTCGCAGCCAGCCTAAGACCATTGGCACCTGCACCAGTCCAGATTCAAACCAACTCACAGGCCGCGATAATCCGATACGCATCTCCAGCACTTTAATGCGCGCACGCCATTCGCTGTTGGCCCTGCAGATTCCTTCACGGCGTAGCTTGCGAGTCATCCACCAGCCACCGGCCCGATATCCAGCCAGGATCAAAACACCAAGAACCCACGCAGCACTCAGCCATGGCAACAAAACCTTCCAACTCTCAGTCTGCCCCTTCCAGGAAATCGCTGTATCAGCAACTGCATTTTCGTTCAGCGTCATAGATCCCACGCGAGTTTCAACAATCGTAACTGAGGTGGCAAGCGTTGCAGCAAATCCGGCGATCATAACCACCATTGCCGTCACCGCAATCCCGTGCCGCAACCGGGCTTGCCCGGTCTAGCGCATCGCCGCAAAGAGCAGCAGAGCAATCAATGCGCCCTGCCAGACAAAGTGAACCAATGCCAATCCGAGTGCAGTCGAGGAAATCACTTTGCACCACCTTCCATGTCTTCAATCAACTTCTTCATCACTGCCAGTTCCTTCTTCGATGCCTTCTTCGCCGAAAGCGCGCCCAGCATGAGACTACTGGCCGAACCCCCAAAAGCCCGCTGCAAGAGATCCCCGGCCAACTGTTGCTGTGTCCATTCCTGCGGCTGGCTTGCCACAAAGCGATGCGCTCGTTCAGAGTCATCGCGGATCACCAGCCTCTTCTCGAGCATGATCTGCAACATCTTCAGAACAGTGGTGTACTGTGTCGGCTTGCGTTCGAGGATCGCTTCATGAACTTCTCTCACGGTACTGGCTCCACGACTCCAAAGCACAGTCAGGATTTCAAGCTCGGCATCGGTCGGTCGCAATGGTTTTACGCTCTTATCACTCATCTACGAAGACTGTACTACTAAATACTTAGTAGATCAAGAAGAATTTCGTTCACATGTATTTTCAGGTTTTTTTGCGCACCTAACTCTATTATTTTCAACATTACATTGATTTAAACGATCAGCTTGCGCTCACTTCACTTGTTACCGTATCTTCTGTAGGCGGGTCTGACATTTCTTGTTTGGAGTGTTGAGGCCCGCATTTTTTTGGGAGTAAGCCATACCGTCCCAGCCAATACGAATTTACGAAACGAACCCAATCCGAATAGCCATGTCTGAAACCATCTACAAACTACAACCCAACCGCACTATGCAACTGCGCGGTTTCGATGCCTTCGGCGCTGCTGCTGCCATGCACCAGGCCACGGCCAACTCCTTCAAGGTCAGCGGCGTCTTCCGCGATGCCGCAGACTTTGCCGTTCTCGTTCTCTATGACGCCGACAACTTCTATGAACACTCGAGCCTCAAGTATCTGCCAGACTTTGATTTCAGCGGACTCACGCTTAGCTTCGATGTCCACTACGATGGGTTGCGCCCGCTGCATTCCCCACGCTTCGCCACTATCGATTGGCCTTATCTCGATGTCATCAAGGCCGACAACACCACGACGCGTGTCCGCCTGAGCGACTATGCCACGCTGCAATCCGGCACGCACGCCAAGGCACAAACTACCTTCACCATTGTCAACAATGACCTCAAAGAGTTTGATCGCCTCACCGTCTGGTATATGAACTTCGCCTTCGATTATTTGGTGCCCAAGGTCGAATGCGCTTATGCGTTTACCGGCGCGGGAGCCGGTACCCAACACCACATCTCGATCGGCGCAACCAACTATGTCTATACGGAACTCGCAACCGACACCAACACTACAATCGCAACCAATCTCGCCGCACTCGTCGATGCCTCGACGCAACTCAAAGCAACTACCGGCCCGGCCAACCAGATCAACCTTCGTACAAAGATCGACGATGAACAGGCTTATGTGATCACCAGTTCGGCCAGTGCATCCAGCTACACGCTATACGGCATTGGAGTTCAGGCCGTTGCCGCAAACCTGGCATGGCAGATCAATAGCGTCAACTGGACCGCACTTCAAATCGCTCTGCCTCTCGCAGCTAACGCAACCGCCGGAGTGCTGACAATCGAATGCAGCAAGGCCGGCGTAGACGGCAACGCGATCACGATGTACGCTATTGCCAAGAACACTCGCCTGATGACCACCGCAAGCCTTGCAGTTTTCTCTGGGGGCTCGTCCGATTGCGTCTGGCGCATCAGCCTCGACTTCTCCGCACTCAACATCCCCTCGATCCGGCAGATGTGGTTCACCTTCGCGCCGCCTATTCCGGATGGAACCCCGCTCAGCTACAACGAATGGGAAGCAGAGTTCACCAACTGGACGCTCACCGGGCCGAGCTCAAAACGCGAGCTCAAAGTCGCGGGGCCCGATTCCGTGCGTGTCGAAGAAGACTCCTCCTGGTGCAAATTCACCGGCAACTGGATACCTCAAGTCGGCTTCCACTCTGGAGCTTTTGCCAATCGCACAGCCGAAACCGGAGCCAAGGTAGAAGTCTTCTACGCCTGCAATTCCACGCACAATCTCTACCTCGGCACAACACTTTTCGCCGACCGGGGCACCGTCAGTGTCAGCCTCAACGGCGACACCGCAACCACACACAACTTTGCAGTCTCAGCCGAAGCGCCCATTTATGCAAGAAGGCTGCTGCGCACAGATGTACCGGCCGGACGGCACAACGTCATCGTCACATTAACCAACACCGGCAACTTCGACTTCGACTTCATCGAAGCCGTTGTCCCATCCGATATCCCCGCACCACTTCCCTCCCGTGCTCATGTCTCTCCAGCCTTCGACTATTCGACAGACCACACCTTCAAGCTCCCGCCTGCCCGCACGCACTGGATCCTCGATCAGCTGGGCTTTGCCGGGCCCATGAACGAATACATCGGCGTCTTCTGGTGGAACCAGCGTAATCGGGTCGGAGCCACTGTCCCTCAGGCCACAGTCACCTTCGGAGGCACCTACCTGCCCAACGATCAGGTCATCCTCTCGATCGGTGGCAGCCTGGTGGGCAAGACTGTTTTCCCATCCGAGTCAAACGACACAATCGCGACTCATATGGCCAGCTTCATCAATTCCAATCTGGTGGGCGTTTATGCAAGTACAGCGGGCAATGCCTTGACCATCATCAACCGCTCGCCCACTCCCGCTTACGCCTTCCCTCTTACGGTTTCAGTCACTTCGGCCAGCGGGACGGCGACGATCACCGGGGCCCTCGACAACGGCGTACCCGGTAGGTGGGAAATCGACCTCACCCAAAGTCCGCCCCTCAATCGCGCGGCTCGTGATTGGCATGCCGACTTCTGCGCACAAGCAGCAGCACGCTCGAGAGAGTTGATCATCGCCTGCTCGATGGAACTGGTCAACCCGCCGGCTGGCTTCGCGGCCGTCTATCCAGATGGCAACGAAGTTGTTACCGATGTCGGTTTTGCCAGCTTGAAGTCGACCCACTGCTGCTTCAACACCGCCATGCGCGATTACCAGAAGTCTGTCTATCTTGAGATCGCAGACATTCAAGCAGTCGCCGGCCTTACGCCCTATATCCAGTTCGGTGAATTCCTGTGGTGGTTCTTCACCAACTACAACTCAACCACCAATCCTGCGGGAGGCATGGCACTCTATGACGCAGAAACAGCATCGCTCGCCGCTACTGCGCTCGGCCGGCCCTTGCATGTCTTTCGCCAGCCCACCGACGATCCAACTGTGAACTCCAGTGCCGACGCAATCTTCCTACGCAATCGCCTTCGCGATCACATCGCTGCGCTTCGCACTCACGTGCTGGCAACTCATTCGAATGCCAAATTCGAGTTTCTCTATCCCTACGACGTCAATCACCCAACTCCGGCTGGCGTCCACCAACTGGGCGGCGCTCTCAACTACTTCATCAACTTCCCTGTCGAATATCAAGACAAGAGCGGGAGTGGCCTCGACACACTCAAGATGGAAGCACTCGATTTCGGTGCCTGGTCACGTTCGCTCGACTTGAGCCGCACAGCCATCGAGTTTCCCATTCTTCTTGGTTGGCCCAAAGACTCACTCCGCTATCTAGTCCCAGTTTTCAGGGGCGGCTCAGCCTGGGAGAAAGAATACATGGAAGCCAAAGGCCAGGGCATCCCGGTGATTAACTTCTGGGCCTTTGACCACTTCAACATCTACAACCTGAACTGCCGCGAGCCCGAGAAGACTGCGACAGTGCAGTCCAGCACCTAGCGAAGATTCTGGCCGATTAGCTCGGCGGCAGTCGCCTGCATCTAACCGATCGACTGACAGACCCGCCGGCGGTTAGCCTAATTTTCGAGCAATGTGAGAAATGATGTGATAACCGACTACGAACTTGAAGGGGGTTTCACCCATCGTATAGTGGCCACAGGGGAGCACCACCAGCTTATGCGGCGCGCCGCTAGCCTTGACGCACGCGAGGATTTCTTTGCTGTACTGAGGCAGAAACGTCGTGTCGTAGGTGGTGTAGATGAAGAGGTTCTTCTTCTCCTGGTGTTTGGCAAACTCGTCCATGTAAAAGCGCGGGCTCATCGAATCCCACACTGTCTGCAATCGCTCCAGTGTCAGGTGCTGTTCAAGGCTCGCCTTGATATGGCGGGTCGAAAGCCCCGTCCACACCACGTCGCCAAAACGGGCCGAGCAGTGGTTGAAGACGTTCACCTTGAGCCGCTTGTCAAAGGTGCTGGCCAGAAAGGCAAAGGCGGAGCCAAGACTGGTACCAACGATTCCAATGTTCTCGTAGCCGGATTGTTCAAGCCAATCAACAGCCGCGCGAATGTCGTGCACCGCCTGGCGGGTGGCCTGAAGAGTGCGGCCAATATTGGACGACACCGCATAGTCGGCCCGCGTCAGCGGAGGCGGCATGCGGCGGTCGTGATATGGCAGGCTCAGCCTCAAAGCTGGGATGCCAAGCTTCTGGAAACCCTGACAGAGCGCAACATGCTGCTGGGCGTGCGAGTTCCAGTGCGGCAGTACGATCACCGCCCTCTTGCGCTTGTTCTCCTTGCCGGCAGGCATCGGGAACCAGCGGCCTTCGACGAGATTGTTCTCAGGATAGGGAGACTCGACCGAAGAAGTGAAACGAAGCCATTCGCCGTCGAGGGTAAAGTCTTTGGGCGTTGTGTGCTGAAAGTAATCGGGCCCGTTGGCGATGGTTGCCTTGTTGACTTCACTCAGCCAGGCCTCTTCATCACCGCCGTCATAAGGCCTCAGCCCAGGGAGTTGCACATCCTTCAACCACTCTGTGCCCCATTCAAAGGGCCGCACAACACGGTCGGTGGACCTTGTCGCCAAATCTGTTTCCCACCGGTCGAGCCAACGCTCGTATCGCCTTTTCAACATCTCTTAGGCTGCCTTCTCCCTGATGCCGGCCAGCGGCAAGTTGTCCTTCACGTGATCCATGTTCACCATCTCGGAG
>CAZZGS010000066.1:0-1923 GCA_964653845.1 uncultured Bryobacter sp. | reverse complement strand
GCGTTACGGAGGTTCCAGATGTAAGCTTTCTGCATCGGCTTGAGGTCTCCGGGGACTGCCGCGTTGAGCTTGGCCATATGCTCGCTCGGGGTCTGACGAGGAGCGCGGAAGTTAAAGGGCCGCGCCGACTTCATCGAGATCATCCCCATGCCGGCCTTCTTCGCCGCAGCAAGCGCGTTGTCGACATAAGGCGAGTTCACCATGTTGTAAGCCACCATCGCCGCCGAGTAAACCTTCGCCTTGACAGCGGCTTCAAGCACACCACCCGGGTCGGTGTGCGAAGACAAGCCGAGATGGCGAACCTTGCCAGTCTTCTTGAGGGTCTCAAAGGCTTCAAAGATCTCGGGGTGATTCAGAATCTCGTAGGGTGTGTTCGCACCGTGGGGGCACATTAAGAGGTCGAGGTGGTCGGTGCCAAGTGTCGCGAGGGTCTTGTCGACACTGTCGAGGATAATCTGCCGGTAGTTCTTGCCACGGTCGATCCTCTCGCCATACTGCTTGGCCATGACGTTGGCAAGCGAGGCCGCATCGAGCTCATCGCGCTGGCCGTTGAAGTAGTTGATGAAGTATTCTGGCGCGTCAGCCTTGCGGCGGGCGATCTCCTCGAGGGCGAGGCCACGCAGTCGCTTCTGCTCGGTCTCATCGAGCGACTTGTAGATGTCCTGGTAGAGACGGTTGCGGTTCACGTCCCAGATCGAAACTTTCGAGTTGATGAAGAGCTTGTCGCGCTTGCGTACCTTCAGCACCTCGGCATAACCGAGTTCGCTCTGCCCGCCGCCATAGGCAGGCGCTGTGTCGAGGTAGTTTAGGCCCATGTCGATGGCAGCCAGAACGTGGTCGTAGTTCTTGGGCGAAATCGTGTTGCCGCCCATCACTACTTCGCTCACCATGTAGCCCGTCCGGCCCAGTTGACGGTATGCCATACCAGACTGCTTGTTGCGCCATTCGCCCTTGGTTGCAGCCGATGCGGGTGCAGCCTTCAGGGCCAATGCGGAAAGGAGGAGTTCGCGGCGTCTCATAGCCGTTAGTTTAACTGTTCTGAGACAGCTTCCCATTCGAGCATCAGGCCTTCGATGGCTTCGCGCTCCCTGGCTGCCTCACCGGAGATGCGCTGGCTCTCATCGGCGCTGACGTAGTTGCTCAATTCGGCCTCGCAGCCGGCCACAGCCGCTTCGCGCCTGGCGATCTCGGCTTCGACGGCAATCAGACGGTCTTCAAGCTGCTTTACCTTCATCGGGTTTAGCCGCTTGGCCGACTGCGTCTTCTCTTCGACAACGGTGCGCTTCTCAACCACTGCCAAGACTTCAGGCACTTCAACTTGCTTGGACTTCGCCCGCAAGTACTCTTCATAATTGCCCGGATAGACAGTAACCGTGCCGCCGCCGACTTCGAAGACCTTCCTGGCCAACTCATCAATGAAGTAGCGATCGTGACTGACAAAGACGACGGTGCCTTCGTAGTTCTTGAGAGCCTCAAGCAGGACGTCCTTGGCTCGCATGTCCAAGTGGTTGGTGGGCTCATCGAGCAGGACAAAGTTCGAAGGCTGCGTCAGGAGCTTGCAGAGGGCATAGCGATTGCGCTCACCGCCGCTTAGGACGCCGATCTTCTTGAAGACGTCTTCATCACGAAAGAGAAAGCAGCCGAGCAAGCCGCGCAGTTCCGTTGCGGTGGCTTTGGGGGCAGTAGCGCAGAGGTCGTCGAGGATTTCCGATTCCGGGTCGAGGGCCTTGTATTGGTCCTGGGCGAAGTAGTCGAATTCGACGTTGTGGCCGAGCTTGTACTCGCCTGAAGAGAGGCCTTCAAGGCCCGTGAGCAGCTTGATCAGGGTAGACTTGCCTGCCCCGTTGTGGCCAACCAGAGCGATACGGTCGCCGCGTTCGATGTTGAAGCTGGCGTTGTCGAAAACCTTCTTCGAGCCGTAGC
>CAZZGS010000065.1:0-12085 GCA_964653845.1 uncultured Bryobacter sp. | reverse complement strand
TTCAACTGCTGCCCAAAATTTTCGAACGCGCCGGCAAATTTCCGAAAGGCTCGATCACCGGTTTTTTCACCGTTTTGGTCGAAGGCGATGATTTCAATGAGCCTGTTTGCGATACGGTACGTGCAATCCTCGATGGCCACATCATCCTTTCGCGGCAGCTTGGCGCGATGGGTCATTATCCGGCCATCAATGTCCTTGAAAGTGTCAGCCGCCTGCAATCGAAACTCGCCACGGCCAATCACAAAGAAGCTGCTCGGGTAATTCGAGAGGCTCTTGCCAGCCTCGAGCGCAGCGCTGATCTGATTCAGCTTGGTGCCTATGTCCATGGCTCGAATCCGCTTCTCGACAATGTCCTGCGAAACCGTTCCCAAATCGACCGCTTTCTGCGACAGGACGCGGAAGAAACGACCTCCATGGAGGAGACCCTGGGCCAACTCCAGAGTCTGGCTTCCATTCTCGGCGTCACTACCCCAGCTCACCGATGAAGCGCTTTAACTTTACTCTTGAGCGCGTGCTCACTTACCGTCGCAGCGAGGCTGATGTAGAGAAAGCCAAACTGGTTGCGCTCGAATCGGAGTTGTCCAAGATCCATGAAGAACTGAAGACACTGCACGAAACTTTCCTGGACGAAGTACGAAGGGTTCAACCCGACCCAGCCGAGCGTGCCGAGCTTGGCCGGTTCCGCATGATTGTCGAATCTCAAACGATCCGGATCCAGCAACGCATCAACGAAAAACAAAGCCAAATCGACAACCAGAAGCAACTCTACGTCAAGGCTAATCAGGCGGCTGAGGTGCTCATCAAAGTAAAAGATAAACAGAAAAAAAGCTGGGACCAGGATTTTCAGAAGGAACTCGACTCACTGGCGATGGATTCTTTTCTTTCGCGATGGAAGAACTAGAACTCGCCAGCCAGCTTGGTTGCACCGCGGATTTTCTCAGCGTACGCAATCAGGCACTCACTCAGCACCTTCATCTGGGCCTGCGCTTCTTCAAGACGACCCGCCTCCATTGCCTCGCGAATCCCGGGAAGCGTCTTTGCACCATAGCCCGTATATTTTCCAGGAGCGGAAAGTTGATTTTTGTACCAATCCCTGCCAGGCAATCCTTCTGGGCGAGAGAGCGATCGCTCGGAGAGAAAAATCGCTTCGTTTAGTTTTTGAAGTTTGGCCTTGTCGAGGCTGGCAAAGCGGGATTCGAGCGGATACATAACCTGTCCGAAAGCCTTCGCCGAAAGACCAATCTTCTCGATATCTTTCTCCAGCAAGTCCCAATTCATGGATTTCGATTTCGGGTTTTTGCGCAAATCCTCCACCGTCTCCCTCAAAAAGCGCGCAACACGCCCAAAGTCGAACTGCACCACATAGGCATCGGCCATTCGCGCAAGGCCCGTCGACATAAAGCCGGCAAAGGCGGTGGTGAAGACATAGTCAGGGTCGCCAAAATACTGAAACCATCGCAGCGAATCATAGACGGAGTGATAGACCCCGCTCATGTCACCATCGAAGCCAGCGTTCAGGCTCGCGACCCCCACGTGATGCACAAAGGCTGTGTAGTCGCTGCCGCTACCCAGCGGCCCAGCCCGGAAGCGACGCTGGTTGCTTGACTCCAGCAGACTCCTTCCAGTAGCCGGGTCTGGATAATCGCGCATCCATTCTTCGACGAACTTCTCAAGCGACGGACTGGCTTGAATACTCATTGCCCCCCGCAGAGTCGTATCGGAGTTAAAGTACGCCACAGCGTTTTTGGTCAGCTCGTCGCGATGTTTTTCGACCCACTCAGTCGAACCCACCAAGCCATATTCTTCGCCATCCCAAAGGGCAAACAAGATCGAGCGCTTCGGCTTCCAACCCTGCTGAACAGCCTTCGAAAGGATACGGGCTGCCTCAAGTACACTGGCGGCACCGCTGATCGGATCAGCCGCACCATTTACCCAGGCGTCGTGATGGTTGCCATAGACCACATACTGATCCGGGTAGACCGTTCCCTTAAGCCGGGCCACGACATCATGAACCTGCCGCGTAGCGTTGTCGGCCTGCACCTTCAGATGCACCAAGGCTGGGCCTGCACCGATGTGATAGGTAACCGGGATCGCGCCCTTCCAATCAGCGGGAGCAATTTCGCCGTCAATCTGCTCAAGGATTGGCCGCGCGTCTTCCCACGAAATCGGCATCACCGGAATCTTCTGTATCGTCCGCGCGTCTTCGATCTTGAGGCGGGGCGTACCCGGAATGCTGGGCTTACCTGGCGTCAGCGGGTCACCCGGATAGAGCGGCAGATCCATCACGCTCCCTCGCTGCACACCAGTTGGTGGCCGAAACGGCCCCTTCGGATAAATATCGCCCTTGAAGTACCCGTCGTCTCTCGGATCAGAATAGATCAGGCAACCAATGGCACCGTTCTCCGCTGCCACTTTTGGCTTGATACCCCGAAAGCTGCGGCCATAACGCACGAGTACAATTTTGCCCCTGACATCAACGCCCTTCAACTTGAGGAAGGCATAGTCTTCGGGCAACCCGTAATTGGCGTAGACGGCGGGCGCTGTGATGTCCCCATTGGCGGAATAGGCGTTAAAAGTAGGCAACTGGTTCAAGTCGCTCGAATCAGGGTCTTCCTTGACGATCGGCTCACGCAGCTTGGCTGTATAGCGGACCGGGCTCAGTACCTCAAGCACTCTTTGCGTAGGGTAGGGAATCAGCGCGTCGAAGGTTTCGATACGAGCTTCGAGGCCAAATTCTTTGAATTTCTCAAGAGCAAATTCAGCAACGGCACGCGAAGCTGGAGAGCCCGCGTGGTGCGGCTCGCTCGCCATGCGAGTCATGAACTCGCGAATCTTATTTGCTTCGGCAGTTGCGCGGAGCCGTTGCTCAAAGGGCGCGCGAGCCTTGGCCTCATCATCCGGAAACCCACGAATGGAATCAGCCGCAAAAGCCTGCCGGGTGAGCAGACAAACCAACGAGAGAGAGAGAGCCTTCATGCTTTATGCTTTGCCTAAGGCCGAGTTCAAGAAGCCGGTAAACTCTTTCACGTCCTTGGTGAGGCCGGGAAAGCTGCTTACGACTTTCTGATCGGTATTAAACACAGCATAGTAGGGTATGCCCACGGTCTGGAAGAGCCGCTCTTGCATTTTTTGAAAGGCGACGCTCTTCGGGTCGTCCAGTTCGTCGGTATAGAGCTCAACCAGGACAAACTTTTCCATGGCTTCGCGAACCTCTGGCTTTGGGAACATGTTCGCTTTCATCCAGTGGCAGTTGGTGCAGGCAACACCGGTAAAGTTCACAAAAACGAGCTTGTTTTCTGCCTTGGCTTTGGCGAAGGCACCCTCGAGGTCATTCTTCATCCAGGCCAGCTTTACTTCTCCATTGCCCTTGCCAAAGAGGCTGGCATTTTCCTTAACCAGCGGGATGTAGGCTTCAAGTTCGCCGAGATTGGCACCAAACATCCCAGGCACGAGTGAAAGCGCGAAAGCCAGGAACAGAGTGCCAATTAGAGTTCGTCCTACACCGAGGGTTTCGCCCACCTTGATTCCGTCCATGGGCAGCTTGCCCAGCAGGTAGAGCCCGGGCAAGGCAAAGAGCACTACCCACATGGCAAGGAATCGCTCGCGAGTCAGGAATTCCCAGTTCAGCACCACATCGACATTGCTGAGGTATTTCAACATCGCAGCCAGAATCAGAAAGCCCATCACCACCTTGACGCGAATCATCCAGTTGCCCGCGCGTGGCAGACCCTTGAGCAGACCGGGGAAGAGCGCGAGGAAGAAGAAGGGCAGCGAGAGTCCGGAGCTGAAAGCCATCATGCCGAGGGTTGGCTGCAGTTTGTCGCCGGTGATCGATGCTGCCAGAAGTGTTCCGACAAAGGGGCCCACGCAGGCGAAGCTGGTGAGCGAGAAGGTCAATCCCATCAGAAGCGTACCGGCCACTCCGCCACCTTCGCTGGCCGAGTTTAGCTTGGTAAGCAGGGCCGAGGGCAACGTGATTTCATACGCGCCCAGAAGGCTGAGAGCGAGGGCAAAGAAGATTACACAAATGAAGCCATTGACATAAACGTTGGAACCAATCGAGGTAACTCCCGCAGTGCCGAGGGCTGCCGTGAGGATGAATCCAATAGCCGTGAAGAGCACGACGATACCCAGGCAAAATGTGACTGCGTCGACGACGATGCGGGCCTTGGACGCGCCCTGCTTGGTAAGGAAGTAGCTCATCGTGATCGGAATCATGGGAAAGACGCAAGGCGTAAGAACTGAGGCCAGGCCAAAGCCGAAGGCCAGCAGCAGAAATTCCCCTAGCGATTGCTTCGGCGCAGAGCTTTGTGTGTTGGCTGGAGCTGGAGTGAAATTGAAGTTAGCATCGAAGCTCACCTGCTTCTTGCGCGGAGGCAAGCACTGTTTGTCGTCGCAAGCCTGATAGCGAACCTCAACGATGAGGTCGGCTGCATTAGCCGGAATGTCTCTAATCGCCTTGGCCACCAGCGTGAATTCAACTGCGCCATCAAAGGTTTCTGTATCCGAACCAAAGTTCACATCACGCTTGCGAATCGGTGCAGGCTGATCCACGCGAACCACTTCATACGGGGCACCTTCAAGGGCCTGGATCCTGGTCGGCTTGGGAGGCGGAGGCGTGGTGAGCGAATAAAGGTGCCAGTGTTCGTCGAGCTTGGCTCGCACTGGGATCTTGAATTCAGAACCGGCTTTGGTTTCGGGGATAGGCCCCAGTGCCCACTGGATGGGGTCCAGTTTTTGAGCCGAGAGGCTGAGCAGGCTCAGTGCAAGCAGGAGAACGACACGACGCATATATCTCTATTGTCTCGCAAGCGAAAAGAGTTACGCCGAAGCTGCAGAATCGTTTAAGCCCGCAAGACCTTCTTCGATCTTTTCGTTCACTCGATTGGCTGAGTATTCGACCGCAACCCGGATTGCGTTTTTGATCGCATTTGCATTCGAGCGGCCGTGGCAGATGATGCAGACACCCTTAACGCCCAGCAGCGGTGCCCCACCAAACTCAGAATAGTCAGTGCGCTTCTTCAGATCACTGAAGGCGTTCTTGGCTAGAGCGGCACCCACCTGACGCGTGATCGTAGAACTCAGACTTTCCTTCAACATGTGCTTGAATACTTCAACCAAACCTTCACTCACCTTGAGTGCAACATTCCCAATAAACCCATCGCAAACAATCACGTCGGCCAAGCCAGTGTATAAGTCACGGCCCTCGACATTTCCAATAAAGTGAATCGGCAGTTGCTTGAGCAACGGCGTCGTTTCATGCGTGAGCGCATTACCCTTGTGTTCTTCTTCGCCGATCGAAAGCAAGCCAACCCGTGGCCGGTGAACACTAAAAATTGCCCGGCTGTATATGTGTCCCATGAAGGCAAACTGAGCCAGCATCCCGGCAGTTGCATCTACGTTGGCACCCACGTCCACCAGGACGGTAGGTGTGCCTTTAAGCGTAGGGAATGCAGTGGCCAGGGCAGGGCGCGAAACACCCCGGATCATCCCCTGTACCATCTTCGATGTTGCCATTACTGCACCAGTGTTGCCCGCAGAAACCATTCCAGCGGCATGACCATCCCGGACAAGACGAGCAGCCACGCGGATAGAAGAGTCCTTCTTGGTCCGCATGGCTTTGGCGGCAGAATCTTCCATCGTGATCACTTCACTGGCGTGGGTGATGGTGATGGGCAGATTCTGCCATTTCCCGTGTTGATCGAGTTCATCGCGGATGATCTGTTCGCGGCCAACCAGATTGACGGCTACGTTTAGACTCCGCACGGCGCGAAGCGCGCCTTCCACTTCGCTCTTGGGGGCATGATCGCCGCCCATGGCGTCGACGGCAATGGTAATCATTTACCGTAGGTCGGTGGCTTAATACTTTTCGACTTCTAGGACAGCGCGGCCCTTATAGAATCCGCAAGCGGGGCAGGCGCGGTGGGGGAGCTTGGAGGCACCGCAATTGGAGCAGTCGCTACCGATGGCACGAGTCAGGCCATCATGGGCACGACGGGTGGAGGTGCGGCGCTTCGAGTGACGGCGTTTCGGATTAGGCATTTCAGTTTCCTTATACTTGTTTCTTCAATTTTAATTGTTGTAGCGCGGTCCAGCGGGGATCAACGATCGCCTGCTCACAATCACACTCACGCTCATTCCAGTTCTCACCGCAAGTGGAGCACAAACCTGCGCAATCCTCACGGCAAATCCTCTGCATCGGCAGTGCCAGTAGCACCTGCTCACGCAAAACTTCTTCCAACTCCAGCCCCGCTCCCTGATAGAACGCAACAATGGCTTCTTCGTCATCGAGACTCGCTTCCTCCGGCGCTGCATCTTTAGGCATCGGGGCGTAAACCAAGTCGAAAGTCTCAGAAATCGGCCACTGATACGAAGCCAGACAACGATCGCAATCCAGTTGCAGATCCACACTAAAGTGGCCTGTCAAACGGATCTCTTCGAGAATCTGTCTCAGTTCAGCCTGGGCTTCTACCTTAAGCGGAGAGGTCTGACGCAACACCGCATCGAGAAAGTCGATTTCGCCAATCGCAAACTCTCGCGAGATGCGCAGGGGACGCAATTCCATGTCCCGCACATTCAAATACATGCTTACCTCCTCGCCCGTTGGCGAGCCACAAAACCTTAAGTATACCCGATCTATGCCTTTCGCTGCAAATTCGCCTTGCAATTGACGTGCCGGGCTCTAGATTTCTTTCATTTTCAGAGGTTTAGCTTCGGGCAAAGTGGCTGTAGAGATCCTTTACGATTCCGACGGCTGCCTCGGCGGCCTTCCGGTCTGGCTCTTCGCTCGGGTTTTTATAGCCTTCCATCTCGCCAACGCCCATGCTCTGAACTACAATTCCATCCCTGCGCGAAAGCACGAAAACTCCATCATACATAAATCCGTAGTTTACCTCAGGCTGCGGAATCAGCCAGGCGATCTGCCCCCGCACAGGCACGATGCTCTCGTCTTTCCAGAGGGCGCGGGCTCCATAGCCGGTGCAATTGACGATCACTTTCTGCTTCAACTGGTTGAGCTCTGAGGGTTCGCGAAATTCGATGTTTTCGATTTTGCCACCCTCAACCAGGAAGTCGTTTACCAGTTGTCTCGAATATGCTGCGATGTTGAAGGTGAGCGTTGAATTACGCACGGCCGATTTGGTGGGGAAGGGGTGTGTGCCGGCGCTCCTTGGCGTAGATCGTGACTTTGGCCTTGGCGCGTTGCAAGAGGGTGGCCGAGGTTATGCCCAGCGCACCACAACCGATAACGGCGATATCGCGAGTGCCGTTGGCCATGGCTTTCTCGACGGCGATGGCGCTGGAACCCCAGGAGAGAGACCAGCCGCTGCCGCCGTGTCCGTAATTGTGAACGACGATTTTGTCGCCCACACGCTCCACCTCCAGCCGGGGACCTGCCGCACGGAAAGGCCGCGAGCAGACCGTGGTGCGGAAGATGCGATCCAGATCCGCTCGGATCGGCATCAGCCGGGGAAGAACGTTGGCAGGCGGTGGAACCAACTGCGCTTTGCGGGCGCAACCAGCGAAGGGAAGTGTGGCCAGGAAAAGTCGACGATCCATCCAGTACCTCAAAAGAAGTTAGAGTTCATTGCCGGGCTGGCTCGTCGTGGCGGCAGACCGGCAATAGAGATGAATGTAGCAAAAGTGTTTAGTGGCCGGTTTTGATTCCGTGCCTCTTCAGGCGATAACGGAGGGTGTCCCGGCTGATGCGCAAGATGCGCGCTGCCTCGCTCTGGTTGTCGCAAGCCTTGGACAGTGCCGATATTAAGAGGGCTTTCTCTTGCGATTCGAGCGAAGGGAGTTCTGTTGAGGCACTGGGGCGGGGCACTGCACCAGGCTGCAAAAGATAGGCCGGCAGATCCGGCACATCGATCATTGTGGCCGGCGACATCATGGCCGCGTTCCCGATGACGTTTTCCAGCTCGCGCACATTTCCTGGCCAGTTGTGTCTAGACAGAACCAGTTGCGCACGGTTGGTCAGACCCTGGATGCGCTTGTCGTAGAGCTTTGAGTATTTCCCGATAAAGTGACGGATCAGCAGCCGCACGTCTCCTTCGCGCTCTCGCAGCGCAGGCGTCCCTAGCTCAACCATCCCCAGACGGTAGAAGAGGTCTTCTCGGAAAGTGCCTTTGGCGATTTTGTCGCGGAGGTTTTGATGAGTGGCGGCAATGACTCTCACATTCACCTTGCGGGCCTGCAGACTCCCAAGCCTCTGCACTTCCTGATTCTGCAAAGCTCTCAGCAGCTTTGCCTGGGTCGACAGGGGCATGTCTCCGATTTCATCCAGAAACAGCACGCCTTCGTGCGCGTGTTCAAAAAGGCCCATCTTGTCTGAATTTGCACCCGTGAACGCTCCTCGCATATGGCCGAAGAGTTCGCTCTCAAAAAGGGTTTCCACCACGGCCGAGCAATTCAGCGGGACAAAATTTCCTCGCCGGGCCGGACTCATCTGAAAGAGGGCGCGCGCAACCAGCTCTTTGCCCGTTCCGGTCTCACCGGTAACTAAAATGCTGCGAAAGTGAGGGGCTACCCGACGGATCTTTGAGAACAGATCCCCCATCGCCGTGCTGTTGCCGATCATCCCCTCAAATTCGGAACTCGCCGCCAGGTTGGCTTCAATTTCCTGCGTCTTGCGGGTTGCTTCGTGCTTCTCGACGAGTACCCCGATCTTCTGTCTCAATACCGCCGGGCTTACAGGCTTGTTGATGTAGTCGGCCGCGCCCTTCTGAATGGCCTCTACCGCACTCTCGGTCGTGTAATGAGCGGTGATGAGGACGACATCAATGGAAGGGTCAAACTCCATCACGCGTTCAAGTAACTGCATGCCGCTCATTCCCGGCATCATCAAATCGGTCGCAACGATTTGCGGATGCTCGGTCAGAATATGATCGAGCGCTACTTCGGGGTTTTCAAAGCAGGAGACCTTCAGATTGTCCGCACTCAAAACCGTCGACAGCAGTTCCAGACTGGCAGGGTTGTCGTCGATCAGCGTCAGGGTGATTGGCGTCATGATCTAAAGCTTAACCGGGCTTCAACTGGCGGTCTACCGCTGCCAGCAATTGACGAAGCTGGACGGGTTTGGTCAGATAGTCGCGAAAGCCTGCCTGCTTACCTTTTTGGCTGTCTCCCTGCATTGCATAAGCTGTGACTGCAATCAGCGGGATCTGGCACAAATCCGGGTCTGCGAGAACTCTTTCGAGCACAGCATAGCCGTCGACACCAGGCATCTGGATATCCATCAACACCAAGTCTGGATGCCACTCACGCATCACCGTAAGCGATGAGGCTCCGTCTTCGGCTTCTTTGATTTCGTGTCCGGCGCGTTCAAGGGCAGTCCGCAAAAGTTCGCGGTTGCTTGCCCTGTCGTCGACGATCAGTAGTCGTGCCATCTCACTTTGCCCTTGGCGCCAGGCGGCGCACCATCGCAAGAAGTTTATCTTTGGCCACCGGCTTGATCAAATATTCGACTGCGCCCATTTTGAGGACGGAATCATCTGCCATCACCGACACCACTGCCACTGGAATCTCACGGGTTTCCCGAAGTCCTTTAAGCGAACGTAACGCCTCAAGGCCACTTTCTCCCGGCAGCAGCAGATCGAGCAGAACCAAGTCAGGCCGGATTTCAAGTGCCTTAACCAGCGTCTCTCGAATCGAATCGACGAAAACCAGTTCATAGCTGGTTGCTTCGAGATATTCCCGCAGCAATTCTCTCGCCGCCGAGTCGTCTTCGAGGATAAGTACGATTGGCCGGTCACGGCGCGAAGAGGATGGCCCGGTGGCTGTGGTAGGCAGTGTAAAGCTGAACTTGCTGCCCTTGCCAAGCTCACTCTCGACCCAGATCTTGCCGCCCATCTGCTCGAGCAAGCGGCGACAGATGGCAAGCCCCAGACCGGTGCCCTCACGCACGCCCTTGGTGGTCGCGGCAACCTGAGAGAAGACATCAAAAATGGATTCATGATGTTCGGGCGGAACGCCGATACCGCTATCGGTCACCCGGATCAGCACCATTTGGTCCTTCTCGCTGGCTTCGATCAAAATGGATCCGCCGGACGGAGTGAATTTGATCGCGTTGCTTATGAGGTTTAGCAACAACTGGTGCACCCGCACTCGGTCTGCCCAGGCTTCAAGCCCAGTGGAGGCGACACATTTGAGTGAAAGCCCCTTTGCTTCGACCTGCGGAAGAACACTGGCTAGCGTTTCATCGATCAGGGATTGCAAGGCGATGACTTCCAAATGAAATTCAAGCCGTCCCGCCTCAATCTTGCTTAGATCGAGAATGTCGTTGATCAGGGTGAGCAGATGTTGTGAGTCTTTTTGTATGTGGCTTATGAAACGGGTCTGCTTTTCGTTGAGGGGGCCCTCCATGCCTTCGGCCAGGAGTTCGGAGAAGCCGATGATGGTGTGAAGCGGCGAGCGCAGTTCATGGCTCATGCTGGCGAGGAACTCGCTCTTGGCCCGCGAGGCGGTTTCGGCCCGGGTGCGCTCTTCCTCGAGCCGCTCTTCAAAGCGGCGGCGCTCGGTAATGTCCCGCAAGACAACAAGCTGGGCGTTACGGCCCTGGTATTGCATAGGATGGCGCCTGGCCTCGACTTCGATCTGTTCACCGTTCTTTCGAAGGTGGTAACGAGGGCCATCTTCATCTTCCATCGGGCCGCCACGCCCGGAACAGCGAAGATCCTGGACTGTCATCGCGAGAAACTCTTCGCGAGTGTAGCCATAGGTGACGATGGCTTGCGAATGGACTTCAAGGAATTGAAGTGTCTCCTGGTCGTAGACACAGCAGGCGACAGGCGTAAATTCAAAAAGCTGGCGCGTTTGATCTGCGGTTACTCGTAGCGCTTCAGTCAAAGCTTCAGATTCGCTCACATCGCGGATTATGGCGACTGTATGGGATTTTCCTTCAACCAGGATCGGACTGATGCTGATTTGTACCGGAATTTCCACGCCATCTTTGCGCAGCGCGCGCAGTCGCATCGACTTCCCCATTGGCCGCAAGCTGGGTGCGGCAGCGAATGAGGCGCGGTGGCGCTCATGCCCGCTGCGCAATGCCAGCGGCACAAGATCGTCTACTTTCATGGAAAGCAGCTCCTTACGGCTGAATCCAAGAATGCGTTCGCAGCTTGGATTGGCGAGGACAATTCTTCCCAGCGCATCGACTTCCATCACCCCGTCAGGCGCGGCCTCAAGCAAAAATTCGAATCGGTTGTCCATGCTCGTAACCCGTTATCTTCCCACTGCCAGGACGTCCCGTCTTTCCCAGGTGCCACTAAAATACTGGGCCGCCATCATGCCCAGGCTCATGCCCACCAACATACTGCCTTGTGAGAACCAGGCAATGCGCTGGTCTCCCATTGGCATCCAGACCATTGGTAAATGTGCAAGGCCCATTCCGATCTGCATCCCAATTCCATCGCACAAGAGCGTAGACCAGCCTCTACCTTCGCGCCTCGCCTCTGCGAGGCATCTGGCTTCGCGCCAGATCGGGGGCAGCGAGAAGGCCCACATTCCCAAACTCATCCAGGCGTAATGATCGAGGTTGAAGGCGTGGTGGCAATTGGATCCGAACCAGAGGGAAGGAAGCATCATCCCCAGGCCGCCCCAGCCGGTCATCGCCAGGTACATGTCGAGGTGCGCTCCCCAACGCATTCTGGTGAACGCGAAAACACTCACAATCATCGTTACCCCGAGGCTGCCTGTGATTCCCAAAGGCCATGGCGAAATCTTTGCAAGCAGTGCTACCTGTGCAAGACAACTCAATGTAATCAGGTACGGATTCATGACAGACTCTCAACGGGTTTAGGCTTCGCCGGTGCTTCCCAATCCATCAGCCGCATCGAATCGAGAATGACTGTGAGGCTTGAGGCAAGCATCAACAGGGCGGCCGCTACCGGGTGTAGCCAGCCAAGGGCGGCGAGGCTAATGCCGACGGCGTTGTAAGCAAGAGAGAAGCCGATGTTGCGGCGGATCGTGCGGCGGGCGGCCCGGGCGATTTCAATCGCCTCTGGCAAGGCACCCCAATTCCGGTGCAGCATGACAAAGCCGCTGACGTCTCGCACGAGTTCAACTCTTGTCGACAGCGTGAGGCTGG
>CAZZGS010000064.1:0-12097 GCA_964653845.1 uncultured Bryobacter sp. | reverse complement strand
CTTCGGTCTGATGCTCCTGCTCCGCCTCGTCATGGAATACGCCCAACAGCTCGCCATGCAGTACACCGGCCAGCGCATCATGTTCGACCTTCGCCGTGATCTCTACGCCCACCTCCAGCACCTCGACGTTCAATACTTCGACCGTAACCCCGTTGGCCGCATTGTCACCCGCGTCACCAGCGACGTCGATCAGCTTAACGAATTCTTCTCCGCCGCCCTGGTTACCATCCTTGGCGACATCATGATCATCGGTTTCGTCTTGGTGGCCATGTTCGGCCTGAGCTGGCAGTTATCGCTGATTATGCTCAGCGTCCTCCCCTTCGTAGTCGTCACCACAATGGTCTTCCGCAAGCAAGTCAGCAACGATTACCGCCGCCAACGGGTCGCCATCGCCAAGCTCAACTCCTATCTCCAGGAACACGTCAGCGGCATGAACGTCCTCCAGCTTTTCAACCGCCAGCAGACCGCAAAGCGGCAATTCCAGTCCATCAACAACGAAAACATGGAGGCATGGAAGAGCTCGATCATCGCGTACGGCTGGTTCTACCCGGTCATTGAGTTTCAGGGCATGATCTCCCTCGGGGCTGTTCTCGCCTGGGGTGGCTTTGCCGCACGCGACGGCGATCTCACCGTCGGCATCCTTGTGGCTTTCTTTCAGTACGCCATGCGTTTCTTCGGCCCCATCCAGGATCTGAGTGAAAAGTACAACACGGTTCAAAGCTCGATGGCCGCAAGCGAACGTGTCTTCTCCATGCTGGATGAGCAGATCAACATCAAGCCACCCGCAGCGCCTCTCTCACTCGCCGAAGATTCCAGCATCGAGTTCCGCAACGTCACCTTCGCCTACAAAGACGAAGACTGGGTACTGCGCGACTTGAGCTTCCGCGTTGCCGCCGGTGAAACCATCGCCATCGTTGGCCACACCGGGGCAGGGAAGACTTCGATCACCAACCTGATGCTCCGCTTCTACGACGTGCAACAGGGCGAGATTCTCGTCTCGGGTCAGAACGTAAACTCAGTCGACCCCACTATGCTGCGATCCCAGTTCGGCGTAGTGCTTCAGGATCCCTTCCTCTTCACTGGCACCCTCCGCGACAATATCCGCCTCGGCGACGAATTTATTGACGACGCAACCATCGAAGACGCCTGCCGACGCGTAAACTTCTGGGATTTTGTCCAGTCCCGCCCTCAAGGTCTCGATCTCGAAGTTCACGAGCGTGGTGCCGGCCTCTCTACCGGTCAAAAGCAGTTGGTCAGCTTTGCTCGCGCTCTCGTGCGCCAGCCTCGCTTCCTCATCCTCGATGAAGCCACCTCCAGCGTCGACACCGAAACTGAACAGCGCATCCAGAAGGCCCTCGACGTCATGCTCACAGGTCGCACAGCCATTGTCATTGCCCACCGCCTCAGCACTATCCAGCGGGCAGACCGCATCCTCGTCATGCACCGCGGCAAACTCCGCGAAAGCGGCACCCATCAGGAACTCCTCCGTGAACGGGGTCTCTACTGGCGTCTCTACCAGCTGCAATACAAAGACCAGGAAGCCCAGCCTCTTACCAACGCCTAACCCTGGCCTACCCCTCCAAAGTGCAGTAGCTTACTATTCCGGCATCGGATTTGTCCGATCACATTAGTGCGACGGCTTCTATCCTCTTGCCGTTGTATCCACCTCTAGTTCTACAGCGGCGCCGCGCAATCCTGTTTTGCTCTTAAGGAGTTCCTGTGCCTGTTTACAGCCCTCGTACGCGCCTCGTCAATTTTCGCCTCAGCGAAGACGAGTATTTGACCCTCAAAGACACCTGTGCTCGCTCTGGCGCCCGTAGTGTCTCCGATTACGCGCGAGCTGCCGTGCTTTCCGGTGCCGCGTTGCCCTCCGTCTCCCCCGCTTCCCCTTGCTCCGACCGTTGGGAGCGTCTCGAAACCGTGGTGCACCAACTGGAATCGAGAGTAATCCAGTTGATCGAAAAGGAGCTCGCCCCCTCTCATGGTTAGTTCGAATCACGAAGGATTGGTGAAGCGGGAAGCACGTGCCCTTGAACTCACCATGGACCCGGTCCGCGTGCCATTGATGGCTGCCGAACGCTCTCAGCCAAATGCTGAAACCGTCGTACCTCTGGCTCACTACATCTGGCTTTTCCGCCGCAATGCCCTGCGGATTGGGTTGCTGGTTCTGGCTGCAACTCTTGGTGCCCTTGCCATCTCCATGCAGATGACTCCGGTCTATGAGGCTACCGTCACCATTGATGTGGATCGCCAGACCCCGACCGGGGTGATCGGGCAGGAATCCACCCGCTCCCTGACCAATGACTCAGACCAGTTCCTGGCCACACAGGTCAAGATGTTGCAGTCGGATTCTGTCCTTCGCCCTGTAGTGCAGCGCTTTCATCTCCCCCTGCGTAAACCCTCACGCTTTCGCCTTGTCGGCAAGTATACCGAGCAGCAGCAAAACGATGCCCCAATGGTCCTCGATGGCCTCAAGGTTTCTCGTCCGCCAAACACCTATCTGATGCTCGTCAGCTATCGATCTACCGACCCCAGGCTCGCCTCTGAAACTGTAAATGCCATTGCGCATTCTTATCTCGACCATACTTACAACATTCGGTTTCAGTCTTCAGCCGGTCTTTCGCGATTCATGGAAAAGCAGCTCGACGAACTGCGCATCAAGATGGAGTCATCCTCTTCGGCTCTCGCCAAATTCGAGCGCGATCTCAACGTGATCAATCCCGAAGATAAGACCAACATCATCTCTGCCCGTCTCCTCCAGATCAATCAGGAATTTACCGCCGCCCAAGCCGACCGGGTCAAGAAAGAAGCTGCCTGGCGAAGTGTTGAAGGTGGCTCAACTGCTGCCGCGCAGGTGTCCTCGCAAGGCGAGACCATGCGCAAGCTCGATGAACGCCTGAGCGAAGCAAGGCAAAAGCTTTCTGAGGTTCAGGCCCACTATGGGTCCAACCACCCGGAGCACCGTCGCTCTCAGGCTCAGGTCACCGAGCTCGAACGCCAACTCACCTTGATGAACACCAATATCCAGCAAGGCGTAAACGTTGAATACGAGCAGGCCCTCAATCGCGAACGCATGCTCGATCGTCAGGTAAAGGATGCAAAAACCGAACTCGATCAACTGAATTTGCGGAGCTTTGACTACCTCAACCTGCGCCGCGAAGCCGAAGCCGACAAAAAGCTCTATGAAGAACTGGTCCGTAAAATCAAAGAGGCCGGTATCAATTCGAGCTTCCAGAACAGCTCCATCCGAATTGCCGATCTCGCCCGTACCCCTCTTGAGCCGGTGTCCCCCAACCTTCTGATCAACACAGGCCTCGCTTTCATCCTTTCGCTCCTGCTTGCCTTTGTCGGCGCCCTCGCTGCCGATGCCCTCGACAATACCTTGCGCGATCCCGAACAAGTAAAAAACTCTCTCGGCGTCGAAGTTCTGGGTACTCTGCCCGAGGTCAAGACCTGGCGTCACGGCATCGGCCTGGCCAAAGTCGGCGAGCCGATGGGCGCACTGATGAAATCTTCAGGCGACGGCTACAAAACATTCGGCGGCTACGAAGAGGCGATCCGTACCCTGCGCAACGCAATCCTGCTCACCAACTTTGATCGCAACTTCAGGTCGCTACTGGTTACCAGTGCCCAGCCCGCCGAAGGCAAATCGACAGTTGCCGCTCACCTTGCGCTCACCCACGCCCTCCAAGGCTCAAAGACGCTCCTGATCGATGGCGACATGAGGAGGCCCAGCGTCCATCGCCGCTTTGGCATTGAAAACAATCTCGGCTTGGGCGGCTATCTCCAGGGCAAAGCCCAACTCAGAGATCTGATTCAACCTTCCATGGCCAGCGACAAGCTCTCCATTCTCACCGCCGGCAGTCCCACTCGTCGTCCTGACGATTGGCTGCAGGGCCGTATGGACAAGATCATTGAAGATTTGCTCGAAGACTACCAGCTCATCATTCTCGATGCCCCGCCATTGCTTGGCTTTGCCGAGCCACTAGAGATGGCTACCAGTGTCGACGGTGTGGTTGTTGTCACTCGCGCCGGTAAAACCTCGCGCAAGCAGGTAGCCAGCGTGCTTGAAATGCTCACCCGTCTAAGAGCCAACGTCCTCGGTCTGGTTCTCAATCAGGTGAATAAATCCATGAGCGACAGC
The DNA here is from genome assembly GCA_964653845.1 of uncultured Bryobacter sp. GTDB lineage: Bacteria > Acidobacteriota > Terriglobia > Bryobacterales > Bryobacteraceae > Bryobacter. The sequence continues at coordinate 7,953 of CAZZGS010000064.1, read as the reverse complement.
TACAGCTACTACGGCTATTACGGCAAATACTATGCCGAAAAAGACCGCACCTGACCCTATGGCTTTCCCCCTGTCAGGTGCCATGGCTTCCACGTCAGCTCGCCAAAGACGCTGGTGGCAAGACACTGCCTGGGTTGCGGTTGCCAACCTCTCCCAGGCTGCCGGCCCTTTTCTCGCTCTCATGCTGCTGGCCCGCTGGCATGGCCTTGAGGCTGCCGGTCAATTCGCTTATGCTCTAGCCATAACAGCTCCCTTGGCCCAACTGCTCAACTTTCAGCTTAAGGCGCTGATTCTTACACACAGTCCAGATGAGCTGCCGCTCTCACTCACCGCCAGCATTCGAGCCATTGTTTCTTTCCCGACCGCTCTGCTCGTCCTCGGCTTGTCCATTGTCACCACCTCGCTAGTTGGTCTTTGGATGGCGGCTCGCCTGATCGACTCCTGGGCCGAGATTTTCCAGGCAGACTTGCAGCGCACCGGCCAAATGTCCCGAGCTGCTTACAGCCAGGCACTCCGCGCCGTTGGCCTCGTTGCCGCGATCTGGCTTGCTCCTTCCCCAACCTTAGCCGTCCTTCTCTTCATCGCTTTCAGCCTGATGCTCCTGATGCTCTTCGATTGGCGATTTCTGCCGCTCTACTTCACACTTCAATGGTCAACCCTAGGGCCAGTGCTGCATCGTGGCTTCGTCCTCGGCCTGGTTCTATTTCTCCAAACTACCGGTGCCAGTATCCCCCGCCTCGTCCTCGAAGGGAATACCGATATTGCAACCTTAGGTCTATTCGCCTCTCTTTCCGTCCTGCTTCAAGTCGGCAACCTGCTCTCGTCTTCGTTCGGACAAAGCCTCCTTCCGCAACTCCCTTCCGCCTCTCTGGCCAGGATCGCTCTCTGGTCCACCATTCCTCTCCTGGGGGCGATCATCGCCTTCGCCGTCGGGCAATTGGCTCAGCCTCTCTTCTTCGACTTGCTTCGCATTCCTCCCACCCAACAGGCTCGCGAAATCCTTCTCGGACTTGGTCTCGCACAGCTTACCGTCTGGCCTGCGGCAATGATCGGATTTGCTCTGACGGCCAAGCGGCTCTACTCCCAGCTCCTCTGGGTTGGGGCTTCCATCCTTATAGCCAGCGCAGCAACCAGCTTCTGGCTCATCCCGAAGTGGGGGCATTTCGGTGCGGCGATGAGCGTCGCCACAGTTGGCGCAGTCACCCTTGTCGTCAGTTTTATCATTCTCGCAACGGCTGATTCTAAAGAGCAGGATCTTCCTCAGTGAAAGTTCTCCATGTCCTGCGTCAATTGAACCCCGGCGGCATCGAGTGTTGGCTCGATCGTCTCTTTCGTGCATGGCCCCAGGCGTCCCGGCCAGAATTCCATTTTGCTCTCGAAGTTCAAGACTTCGGCTCGCTCGCCCCAGGATTAACAGCCTTGGGTGCCCATCTCCACTTTTGTCCCCCGCCAACCCAGCCAGCCGCCGCTACCTTGGCCTTCTCAAATTTGCTCCACAAGCAAGGTCCCTTCGATGTCGTTCACTGCCACAACCATCACGCCAGCGTCTTTCATCTTGCCCTCGCCTCTCTCTACGGAGTCAGACTTAAAATCTCTCAGAGCCACGCCGATTTTCGACGGCGATCCATTCATCTGTCCCCCCTTCGTCGTGGTTATGAAAACACTTCGAGAATCCTGCTCCGGGGTTTGGCTAACGTAAAGCTGGCTGTAGGCCGCGGCGCAGCCGTTGATTTGTTTGGCCAACATGCTGCAGACGTAAAACTACTTCCCTGCGGCACCGACTTCCGTCCATTGTTGGCTAGCCAGTCCGCTCGGGATTCCTCACGTTTCACTTTGATACACGTCGGCCGCCTGGTTCCTGAAAAGAATCACAAGTTATTGCTTCTGCTCACGGCGGAACTGATTGAGCGAGACCCTTCGACCAGACTTTGGCTCGTAGGCGATGGCCCGCTGCGCCTCGAGCTCGAGTCCTTGGCGAATTCGCTTGGGATAGGACCGCACGTACAATTTTGGGGTAATCGTACCAACATCCCGTCTTTGCTTGCAGCAGCTGACCTTTTCGTTTTCCCAAGCCATTCAGAAGGGCTGGGTCTGGCGGCGATCGAGGCCCAGGCCGCAGGGCTTCCCACCTTGCTTGCCAGTCACCTGCCACCAGAACTTGACCTGCTGCCTCGCCTCACTCGGCGTTTGGCCCTTGATTTGCCTCTTATTCACTGGGTGAATGCCATTTTGGAAATGCGAACGATTCCACATCTTGATCCGGTCGAGCGCCGTGCCGCGCTTCTCGGCTCCCCTTACTCGATTGAAGCCAATATTCGCGCCCTAAGTCAGATTTATGTCAGCTAGCACTCTAAATCTCGTCGTGGATCAGCGTTTTATGCAAAGCCCGGACGGCTCTGTCTGGACCCACACTCCGCCAACCTACGACTTCTTCCGGTCGGCTCTTGAGGTCTTTGACAGGCTTCGAGTCGTCGCTCGCATTGCAGCCGTTTCCTCACCACCTACCGGTGCTCGCCGCGTCGATGGCCCAGGTGTAGAACTCGTCTCGATCCCCAGCTATATCGGCCCTTTTCAGTACCTTCGACGCCACTCGAGCATTTCCTCTGTGCTGTCGCGAATCACTCAGCTGGATGGTTCTTTTCTCCTGCGAATCCCATCGCAAACAGGTTTTCTTTTGGCCTCTCGTCTTGAGCAAATTCATCGCCCCTATGCCGTTGAGATTCTGACTGATCCACACGATTTTTTCGCTCCTGGCGTTTCTCCGCACGGGCTTGCCTTTCTCTTCCGTTCCTACTTCTGTCGTCGTTCGCGAGAGCTGTGTGCGCGGTCGCTTGTTACAAACTACGTGACTGGTTCTTCGACCCGCAACGCCAATCCCGCTAAGTCTGCAAGGTGGGCTGACAGCATTTCCGATGTCGACCTTCCTCCAGAAGCTTTTCTCCCGCTGCGAACGAGGCCTTCTGGCGCTCCGCTCGAGATCATCAGCGTTGGATTACTCGATCTTCTCTACAAAGGACAAGATCTTTTAATTCGCTCCCTTGCCATCTGCAGACAGGAGGGGCTCGACTTCAGGCTCACCTTTGCCGGTGACGGTGAAAACCGGCAGCGCTTGCTTGCGCTTGCCGCTTCCCTTGGCATCGGTGATCGAGTCAGCATTACTGGCGCCTTGGGGGGGGCTGATCAAGTACGCTCCTGGCTCGCGCGATCCGATTTGTTTGTCTTGCCGTCCCGCGCCGAAGGCATTCCACGCGCCCTTCTCGAAGCCATGGCCGCCGGGCTTCCCGCTATCTGCAGCAATGTCGGTGCCATGCCTGACCTCCTGCCCAGCCAATGGATTGTTCCATCCGGGTCTGTCGACCGCCTTGCCGGCAAAATGATGGAGTTTTCTCGCCTTCCACAGCTCTGGCCCGAAATGTCGGCCCAAAATCAGGCTGCGGCCCGTAGCTTTGAACGATCGGTACTTTGGCCAAAGCGAAAGCAATTTTATGAGGCTGTGAGAGACCACACTTTGCATCTTTCAATCCAACAGAGGGTGCCCAATGCTGCCTGATTTTGATCACCCCGTCATACTCCGCCAGCAGCCACGCTATCCAGCAATCGATCCCGGCCAACTCGTCGATTCCCACACAGGCGTTGCCGAACTTTTTGCCAACGCGGGGCTCGACCCGGTCAATCCTTTAGGCCCATGGATTCAACCTGGCATGAGGGTTCTGGTAAAGCCGAATTGGGTCCGCCATGCAGCAGAAGAATGGTCTGTGCTCGAGGCGCTTGTAACTCATCCTTCTCTCCTGCGCCCGGTAATCGAATTTGTGGCTCGAGCGCTATGCAATTCCAGAGGCATTATCGAAGGAGAAATCATTCTTGCCGATGCTCCATTGCAGAGTGCAAACTTTGAACTTCTCTTGCAGCAAAGCTCGATCTCACCCCTCCTCGCTTATTGGCGTTCGCGCTCGATTCCTGTCCACCTGAGAGACCTCCGCCGGGTAATCTCCGTTACCGATGAATCGACCGGTGTGATCCTCTCCAGCCGTCCAGCTCCAGGCGACCCAACCGGAGACACGGTAGTCGATCTCGGATCTCAAAGCAGGCTCGAAGAACTTCTAGTGGATCGAAATCGCTTCGGCGTATCCAACTATGACTCCTCCACTACTTCAAACCACCATCAACCCGGACTTCATCGCTATTGCATCGCGAATTCGTTGCTCGATTGTGATGTCGTGATCAACCTCCCGAAATGGAAGACCCACGTCAAGACCGGCATCACTGGCGCACTCAAAAACTTCATCGGCATTAACTGCGACAAAGCCTATCTGCCACATTTCCGGCTTGGACCTCCCTGCCGGGGAGGCGACGAATATCCTGACTCTTTTGCCGGCGATTTGCTTGCCAGAATCCGCCCCTGGTTTGAGCGCGTCATGCCCGGCGAAGTCATTCGCTCAGCCCGGAAATCGCTTCTTGCTACCAGACAAAGCTCAAGCTCTCCGCTGGTTTTTGGAGGCGCATGGCCTGGCAATGACACCCTGTGGCGAACCATTCACGACATGCTGTTTATTGCCCGATGGCTTGGTCCTAGTGGGATGAAACTCTCCTCTGCTCGTCCCATTCTGACCCTTCTCGATGCAATCGTTGCCGGAGAAGGTGATGGGCCGTTGCGGCCTGTCCCTCGTGATATGGGCTGTCTCCTCTTTGGTACCGACCCCGGGCAGATTGATGTCTTTGCCACTGCTTTGTCGGGTTTTGACTGGACTCAGGTTCCGGTCTTGGCCCACTTGTCCGATCCTGCGGCGGCATCGATTACAAGATTCGAATCCTCAACCTCTCTGCCAGGTCCCCAGCTATTGCTTAAGCCACCGGCCGCCTGGTCCGCTGGTCTTCCGTTGAAAGAAGCAGTCTATGAAGCAGCTTGATTCTCTCTATTCGCAACTCCCGGAATGGCTGCAAGACCTTGCAGTTTCTGCTCAGGGAGCTATTTACCACCGGCAACGCTACGGAGGTGCTTTCCGTGAAGAATATGCCTTCTTAAAGGCTACTGAGATGTCCTCTCCACTTCAACTGGAATTGCTTCAAGTGGCCCGGCTCAAACGTATGCTTGTTCACGCAGCCAACACCGTTCCCTATTACCGGTCACGCATTCCAATGACTAACTGGGAGAATCTTCGTGCAGGTGACTGGTCGGCTTTCTCCGATTTGCCCATCACCGAAAAGGCAAGTCTGCGCGCCGATACCCACTCTTTCCTCTCTGGTGGCAAGCCTCATCACTCATGGATCGAATGGAACACATCCGGGACAACCGGCTCTCCGATTCAGCTCTTTTATGAACGCGAAGCTGTCGCTCGTCAATATGCCTACGTCGAGCGATATCGCGAGCAGGCTGGTGTAAGTCGTTTCCTCCGTCGTGCTTCTTTCACCGGAAAGATGATCGTAACGGGTGAGAATCCGTCCCGCTTCTGGCGCAGTGACTGGGCCAATAGAGCTCTGCTTCTCTCTACCGTGCATCTGAATTCAGACACGATTCCCAAGTATCTTGCTGCTCTGGCGCAATTTCAGCCAGCCTATTTGAGCGGCTATCCATCGGCCATCTATCTCCTTGCTCAACATGCCCTGCGAAATGGTAATCGATCGCTACGCATCCCCACAATTCTTACCAGTGCCGAGACATTGCTCGAAGTACAAAGAGACACCATCGAAGCCGCTTTTAGTGGAAAGATATTTGACCAGTACGGCCAAACAGAAATGCAAAGTTTCTGGTTTCAATGCCGGTACCGCCGCATGCACGCCCATCCGCTCTTTGGCGTGACTGAAATCGTCACTCCCGAAGGCAGACCCTGCCGCCCAGGTGAATCCGGAGACGTCGTTCTTACCGGTTTGATCAACAAGAGTTTACCTCTGATTCGCTATCGTGTCGGCGATCGTGCCACCTGGGCCGACTCTGATCGCTGTCCCTGTGGCCGCAGCATGCCAATGATCGAATCCATTGAAGGACGCCGCGAGGATTATCTCTTTAGCCGGCAACGTGGTTGGGTTGGCCGTATGGATCCCGCCCTCAAAGGCGTAAAAGGTGTCGTCGAATGTCAGTTTGTCCAGGAGATTCCAGAGGCAGTCCGCGTTCTGTGTGTCCCCGCACCAGATTTCAGAACGGAGGATCGACTCCATCTTGAATCCAATTTGAGAAGTCGCCTCGGCTCAGAAATGCAAATCGACTTTCAGATTGTCGACCAGATTCCTCGCGGCGCAAATGGCAAGTTTCGTGCAGTCATTTCCCAACTCCCGAAAGAAATTGAAAAGACAAGCGACTTTGCGGAGGTTTGTTAAGCGTGAGTGAGCGGCCACTGGTAATGCGAATCATCACCCGGCTTGCAGGAGGCGGCCCGCCTGTCCATGCCACCCTGCTCAACAGGCAGCTGGTCAAGCATGGTTTTGACTCCATTCTTGTGTTTGGAGATTGTTCGCCGGACGAGATGAATATGGAATACCTGATCGATAGTGGCGATCGGGTCGAGAGAATTCCTATGCTTGGCGCTAACCCCAATCCGGCTTTCGACTTGGTCGCTCTCTTTCAGCTCTGGCGACTTATGCGTCTCTACCGGCCAGACATTGTTCACACACATACCGCCAAAGCAGGCGTTCTGGGCCGGATCGCCGCCTATCTCGCCGGGATTCCATGCGTGATTCACACCTATCACGGACATGTGCTGGAAGGCTATTTCGGTTCCTTTGTAAGCAAGGCACTAGGCGTGATCGAAAAGGGTCTGGCTCATCTTTCGACTGCTCTATGCACGGTAAGCCGGCAGCAGGCCGACGAACTTAGCACACGCTTTTCTGTCGCATCTCCCGATAAATTTCATGTCGTGCCACTGGGTCTCGATCTTATGCCCTTTCTTTCAATACCCGCGCCGGACTTCAACTCACCTCGCCTCACTGTGGGTTGGTTGGGCCGTTTTGTTCCGATCAAGAACCTGCCTCTTCTGATCGATATCGTCGACTTGGCGGCGAGGAGCAAACTGCCGCTCGACTTTCTCGTAGCAGGCGATGGTCCCGAACGCACCCAATTTGAAGAAGAGATTCGAACCAGGCTACTTCCAAACATCCGCATCCTTCCTTGGCAAGGCCGTGTCGAGCATGTAATCGAAAAATGTCACTTGCTGATTCTGACTTCGCACCGCGAGGGCACCCCGCTAGCTTTGATCCAGGGGATGGCCTCGGCTCGCCCCTTCTTTGCCACACCTGCTGGTGGCAATGTCGACCTCATGACCGGTTCCTGCAGGATAGATCGAGCGGCTTGGTGGCATGACAACGGAGTACTTTGCTCACCTGATCCAAAGGCCTTCATTCAAGTCTTCAAATCCGTTCTGGCGGATAGAAGCCGGTTGGTTTCCATGAGCGATTCGGCTCGCGCCTTTGCCTTGAGTTCTTTTGACGAACCCCGTTTGGTTGGCGATATTACTTCTCTTTATCGAAAATTGCTAGCTGAACACGCTATTCGGACTGAACCTGTTTTGGAGAAGTCCCCTTGAGCGCCGTATTGACTCCCTCGCGAGTTACCTCCAGACTCCACTCCCTGGATTCTTCCTTGGGGGCGCGCATTCTTCCCGCCAGTTGGATCCTTCTTTGGGAGCTACCCTTCTGGGCCATTCTTCTCTTCGGGGCTCTGGTTCCGGCCACCATGGTGGATCGGCAAGACTGGTTCGGCGTACCGATGAAACTCTCAGATTTACTCGGGATCTTGAGCTCCACCGCTTACGGGAGCGTTGCCCTTGTGCAACTCCTCTTCCGTCGACGCGCCCGCAACTACGGTGGCCTGGTCCTGGCAACTTTATGTCTTTTTACATACGGATTGATTCGGTTGCTCGCCGGCCCCCTCGAGCTGGAAGACAAGCTGGCGATGGCTTTCGCCCTCCTGCTGGCAGCAACCGCTCCTTTGCAGGCGGCGGGCCTTTTGTCCCTCTATGACGT
>CAZZGS010000063.1:0-12244 GCA_964653845.1 uncultured Bryobacter sp. | reverse complement strand
TTGCCGTCTCGACGACTACAAAGAACGCGTGAAGTACAACATCGCCAAAGGCAGCATCGTAATTGAAGACCATTCGTGGGACAAGCCACCAGCCCAGCACATGGTGGGCGGCGATGGTGCCTGCCGCAGCCAGCAGCGCCCAGACATTGGCGAAATAGCAAAGTACGGCAATGAAGCTGAAGATATGAAAGTGATATTCGATGCGGCCTTCACCAAGAAAGATCAAGAGCATCGACATGCCCATCGTTGCCGAAGAAATTGAAATCGAAGTGGATAGCCCCGCCGGGTTGGCATAGGTCAGGAGCGCAGGGGCGGCGCAGACGATCATCGAACCGAGCAGGGCGATCACAACACTAGCCGACGTAAGCGCAGAAAAAAGCAGCAAAGCAGGAATGTGAGCGGCAAGAATCAGCAGCAAAAATCGATTTGCTTTGATGCGATGTTGGATTTCAAATGAGTTCATAGTCGTGGTAGTAGATCTTTCAGGCGATAGGCAAGAGTTTCGGCTCGAAGCGCACTAGAGGTGGCGCATCCCGTAGTTGGCAGTGAGGCTTGTAGCGTGCGGTGCTCGACGTTGAACAGGATTCGGGCCTCCCAGTAGGGGGCAGGCTCGTAGCCGCCGGAATAGGCGATGCGGCCCCCGGAATCGCGCACCAGTAGCCAAGGGGCAGCTTGGACGCCAGAGGAAGCAGGAGAGTCTTCAAAGCGGATCTCGTAACCGTGTGCTTCGAGTACTGCGTGCACCGGCTTGCGCTTGCCTATGTAGACAATCACTTCGCTAGCCGATGGCTTGGGCGTGCGACCGGAAAGGTAGCTGAGCAGGCGCTCGGAGCAGCGGCAATCGTCCGAGGCAAAATGGTAGATGCTTTGGGTGGCGAGCTTTTCGCCCTCAAACCAGCCCGCCTTGACTTCATTTCTGAGAGGCGCATGAAAGGCGACGAGCAGGCCGCCTGTAAGACACGTGATTAGAACCCCAGCGGCAGACAACCAAGCGAAATGTTTGCCTTTATGCGACATCTACATTAAGGCATATCGGCTCAGCCTAGCGGTCTTGAACGTATTCTTTCAAAAAAGGAATAGCAACTGCGCCATCTGTGCGATGTTCGCCATCAAAAAAGGTCAATCGCCGTAGCTTCGGATCTCGTACATAAGCCTTCAACCGTTCAAATTCATAGCTAACCCACTCGTCAGTACCCACCGTGTCTCGATGGCCTCGTTCGACAAGGAAAGGAATTGGCTGTGCATGCAGCATCGTACCGATCGCCGCCAGCTCGGCGTGGCTGGCGATGTTGGCCATATTCCACTCGTAGATTTCATACTCCTTGGTGTGCACATAGCTATAAGACAACTCAGGAGAGATCAGCTTGCGGATCCATTCATTGAAGTTGCCGCCACAGACAATGGCCTTGAATCGAGGATCAAAGATAGGGACACGCAAAGCTGTGGCACCTCCATACGACAGTCCGTAATAAACGATGCGTTTTGAATCCACGTAGGGAAGCGTGCTCAGGTAATCGAGACTGCGGCGGTATTGGGCCTCGATGAAAGCAAACAGCGATAGCCCGCGGGGGTTGGCCAACAGTTGCAGTGCGCGGAAGTCCCCATTGTAGGGATTCTGCGGGAGGTAAACGACGAAGCCCTGAGCGACGAGGCGCTCGGCAAAATTTCGATAAGTGCGGTAGTCGGGGGAGTCCAGAGGCTGACCGAAGAGCGACTCCGGCCGGCCCATCAGACCGTGCTGGACGATCACCAGCGGGCGGCGCTCAAATGTCCGCAAGCCATTGGGTTTAAGCAAGACACCCTGGGCGACGACTCCCGGCAAAGCGTCAATTGTAATAGAAAGGCCTGTAAAATTCGGGTCTTCAGCGACTGTGCGTTCGCGCAATCGGAAACCCGCCTCATAGCGAGGCAGCGTACCCACCACTTCTTCATGCCAGCGCCGGGCCAGCACCTTGGCGCCTTGCGTCTTCATCAGCATGGCCCTGCGTTGCTCGGCAGGAGCAATCTGGCCTTCGAGATACTTCTCGATTGGGGCAAGGTTGGTAGTGGACCGTTCGATGCTGCGTTCATCATGGCGCCGGATGCTCATGCCAAAAGCGTTCTCTTGCGGTCGAGGTTTCTCTACCGGGCCGAAGAGCTGTTCCATTGGGGGCTCGAGGCGTACCGGCCGTTTGTATCGTTTGACAGCTTCGTAATAGTGAGCCAACTCAAAACCAAGCGGGATTTGAGCAAAGGGATAACCCATCCGGCGAACGCGTTCGCGGTGCTCTGGATGGATCAGTCGCGGAGCAATCACCAAGGCACCGGGATAAGCGGCGCAGTCGAGCTTCTTGTAGCTGAGAACTACGAGGATCTCGCGAGGCTTTGCAGCTTCGCAGCGGTCGGCCTCAAGTAGCAAGGGGTGCGACGGCATCTTTGCCGTCTTCACCGGTTGCTGAATCAGATAAGAGCGGATGCCGCTGAGCATCTCTTCCAACTGCGCTTCGGCAGCAAGTGGGATAAAAAGACTAAGCGCTAGTCTGACGAGTTTTTTCATTAAAGCTGACCCGTCTGCCCTTTCGTAGGCTTTCCATTGTCATGACCAGGGCGATAGCCGTAGCCAGTCCGTTTTCAACGGGCGCATTCGGTTGGTTCCGCGTGCGGATGCAGTCGAGGAAGTTGCGGATGTGATCTCGAGTGGCACGGGCGAAATTGCCGATCTCGATGTGCTGACGCGAGGCCTTCAGTTCTGGTGTCGTCGATTCCGGATAGAGCCACCAGCCTTCACGATTCACATCAAGACGCGCCTTGTTGCCGTGGAACTGCTTCAGTTGATCTTGCGAAGAGTGATAACGCATCGCTTTATAGCCAAGCGTGAAATTCGCGATGTAATTCTCAGCGAATTCAAGCACGACGGTAGCTGTGTCGGGGATTTCGGCACCCTTCAGATTCACCTGCCCTCCGACGCAGGTCACAGCAACGGGGGCCTTGGAATTCATAAACCACTGGATGGCGTCAAAGATGTGCGCGGCCTGGCCGATGATCAGCCCACCAGAGTAATCGTAGAAGTAATACCAGTTGAAGAAACGCATGGCGTCCACCGGGTGATCGGGCGAGGTGCCAAGCCAGCTTTTCCAGTCGAGATCCCCTTTCAGCTCTGAAGGGTTCAGCGAGGACTGGTGGTTCATCCACCAACTGGTCACGAGGCGGACGTCACCGAGGACCCCTGAGTCGATCACGGTTTTGGCTTCGAGAAAAATCGGTGAGCTGCGGCGTTGAGTACCCACCTGCACTATACGTCTGGTCGCCCTTACGGCATCCACCATCCGGTAGCCCTCTTCGATTGTGTGGCAGAGCGGCTTCTCTACGTAGACGTCTTTGCCGGCGTGCACGGCATCGATCACCATCTGTGCGTGCCAGTGGTCGGGAGTGGCAACAACAACGGCATCGATCGACTTGTCTTCAAGCAGGCGGCGATAGTCTTTGTGGGCTTTGGCACCGGTAGATGCCAGCTTCAAGCCCGCTTCGAGATTTGGCGTATACACATCACAAACCGCGGAAATTTGAAAGCCGATCTCTTTGAATTCCCCGGCAAGGAATCGGCCGCGGCCACCGGCACCGATCAAGCCAAGATTGGGACGATCATTGGTGCCCAGTATCCGCTGGTAGGATGCTGCTCCTGCGAGTAAGGTTCTGCGATCCATGGTATGAACAGTGTATCGATCTGTGGGTGAGAAGGAAGGAGACTAGGGCAATTCGATGATCAAAAGACGAGAAGTACTAGCGATGGCGGGAATGTCTCCGGCGATTCTTAAAGCCGCTAAGCGCCCCAACATACTGTGGATCCTGGGGGATGATCTCGGGCCGCAGCTTGGGTGCTATGGGGAGCCACTGGTTAGGACGCCGAATATGGACCGTATTACCAATGAAGGCGTCCGCTTCACGCGCGCTCACACGACGGCACCGGTTTGTTCTCCCAGCCGCAGCGCCTTCAATGTCGGGCTCTATCAGACCTTCACCGGGACGCACGACCATCGCAGCCATCGTGACGATGATTATCAATTGCCCGGCAATGCGCGTCTGGTAAGCGAGCGCCTGGCCGAGGCTGGCTACTTCACCGCAAACATTACCGATATCGCCCCCGGAGTGAAGGGTACAGCCAAGACCGACTGGAATTGGAAGGCCGGAAAAGGCTTCGACGGCAAACACTGGCGAGAGCGCAAGACGGGTCAGCCCTTCTTTGGGCAGATCAACTTTCAGGCGCCGCATAAGGGGCCGGCCTTTGTTGCGGCTCGCCGCCAGAAGGAGTTAGTAGACCCGGCGAAGGTGGTGTTGCCGCCCTATTATCCAGACGACCCGCTGGTTCGCAATGAGGTGGCGAATTATCTGGATGCGGTGAATTTGCTGGATACGCAGGTGGGGGCGACGCTGGATGCACTGAAGCAGGATGGCCTACTCGACAATACCGTTATCTTCATGTTTGGCGATAATGGGCGGTGTCTGATTCGCGGCAAGCAGTGGCTCTACGACGCGGGGACGCATGTGCCACTGATGGTTCGCTATCCGGGTGTTTTGAAAAAAGGTCTGGTGCGCGAGGATCCCGTAGTCGCACTCGACATCACGGCACAAACCTTGGTCTATGCAGGAATTAAAATCTCGCAACCCTTCCATGGGCAGACGCTCTTCGATAGCAAGCCCCGAGAGCATATCTTCACTGCCCGGGACCGCTGCGATATGACAGTGGACAAAATTCGTGCCGTGCAGACCAGGCGCTTCAAGTACATCCGAAATCTGATGCCCGATAAGCCTTACGCGCAGCATAATGATTACATCGAGAAGGAGTATCCGACTCTGGGGGTGATGAAGGAATATCATGCTGCCGGGAAGCTCAATCCGGCACAAAGCCTGTTTATGGCCGAACGCAAGCCGGATGTGGAATTCTATGACCTGGAGAAGGATCCGCATGAAGTGGTGAACCTGGCAACCGGCACAAAGCATTCTGAAGAGCGAGCGCACCTCCGGCACTTGCTGGATCGTTGGATGAAAACAGAACTGGCAGACTGATCCGGATCAGTCTGCCAGTTTTATGCAAAGAAAATAAGCGGCACTTACGTGCCGCTCGTGAGTTGAAAGATAAGGCGATGAAGCTTAGCTACGACGACGTGCGATCGAAGCAAGGCCAATCAAACCAGCGCCGATGAGGGCAACTGTCGTTGGCTCAGGAATTTCTCCGTTTGGTGGGGGAGGAGTCCTGTCTACAACTGTGGCTGTAACAGTTGCCTGCAAGCTCGTTGCATTGCTGATGCTCAGAGAGTATCCGTTGTTCGGCACACCGGTTTGTACTGCAAGAAGATAGGCAGTTGTGTAGTCGAAGAATCCTACGCTTCCAGCATAATTCTCAGTGATATCACCACCAAACTGAACACGGTGATTTGTGGACAAAAAAGCATTTGTTGCGAATCGTTGAACGGTTCCATTCAGAGTTCCAACAACTGCTGGGGAAGTTGACGCAGCAAACGGAGACGTCTGGCTAAGCGCGATTGAGATGAATGCACCAGAGACATCCCAGGTTCCAACTCCACCCGATGTGCAAGAGATGCAATTGGGGGTAATTGAACCAAAGTTCGTGGTCTGATTAGGTGAGTTAACGGTGTCAATGATCACATTGTCACCTGGGTTAGCCCCAATGGCGTATTCAAGTACACCAATACCTGTCAAAGCACTGAACCGCAGTGCATTTCCGACGACTGTGCAGCTCGTGCTGCTTCCGCAGGAAAGTGTATTGGTTGTGCTAAAGCTGACTGGAATCAGGGCTGCCGTGGATGGCACTACTGCCAATCCGAACGTCAGAACCATTCCGAATAAAGTTTTTTTCATTATCCCTCCTAAAGGACAAGTATTTGGGTAATGGGACCTCCTTACTACCCGCATAGAGCAAGTATAAGCATTGTACTAGTCCCTCGTCAATCAAAACGTGGTATTTTTTCTCCCGATCTGCAAACTAAACCGTTGAAAGTACTAGGAAATGGCATATGTCTTCGAATTGTAAATTAACCTTCATCGATCTGTTGCACAGCAGTGGCGATTTGCCACCACCTCCTTGAGGCGAAACTGAAATAAAGTGTTTCATTCGACTTTTTATTTTCGAGCGTACCTTCTGCCTCAACCCGCAATCGCTGACAACTCCCCATCGGCAACGCCAAAGTACGAGCAAATCAACTGGAAGAGACTCGCCAGGCAAAGCTTGTTTTTTCTAGGCATGCAGCTCAGATTCCGGTTGGACACTGAACCCGGTACTAGATCTGGCCTTAGCGGTCCCTTTCCAATTTGCATTGATGGGCCGATCAAGCCCAGCTCGATGTGAACTACCTAACTCACCCGCTCCAAGGTGCTGTTTCGGAATTCATTTGGGCGCAGAACGACGGCAAGTACCGAAAGGTAGAGTTTGGCAACAATGCCTAATGTTGGAAAAGCCGCCTGAGAGCCACTGCATTCTCCCCGGTCTACAGCACCCAGCCTGAAATAGGACCACTGAGTGAAGCATCGATAGGCAAGATTCAAAGTAGTTACCCACAACAGGGTTTTGCCGAACACGTGGCAACACCGCTGATTGGACTTTCGTGGCAGATGGCGGAAGACGCGCTCGATCGATTTGTCATTCGACGCTGGAGTCGTTTCCAAGCACCGTCAGGATGGAAAGGGGCATAAAGCTGCGCGTCGGCAATTGGCAGAACTAGATCGCGAAAATTTCGCTTACGGCGCAAGCCCAGCCTGGAAGCACGGAGGATGCCAGCTTTTCGCCGGATTTGAACAGCTTGCTCGTGTCAGCCTGGTGCACATAGATGTGTTGCGATTCGGGATATAAAGTCCAAACTTCAGCCACGCCCGCGTCTAAATATGCCGTGATTTTGCGCTCTACGTCACGCGCCATTTCAGATGGGCTAATGACTTCGATGGCGAGATCGGGGATTAGGTCGATCGGGGTTCGGTTCAGATCAACCAACTGGTGCTTCGGTGCCATCATCAAGGCGATATCGGGAATCACGCGCCTTCGATCATTCAATCGAAATTCATCCGACCAAAAAAGCAGCCCTCTGCCATTTGGTGAAACGTGAACGTCTAGAAGAGTTATCAAACGTTTTGCGATTTGATTGTGGATTGGCCTTGGAGAACTCAACTCAATCACCTCTCCATCGAAATATTCAAGGCGGGCTTCGCTTTCCTGCGAGAGCTTTTCAAATTCATCGGCACTGATCAGAGTCGAGATCGCCATACGAACATCATAGCCGAACAAATCCTGTGAAAGAATAGCAGCGCAGCAGCACTAACGATACATATGCCATACGCACCTAATGACCAAGTACAGATTGCCCTCATCGGCTCCGGCGGGATGGGCCAGGGCGACGCACGCAATGCCACCGCGCAGCCGGGCACCAAACTGATCGGCGCTTGCGACATCTACCAGAGCCGCCTCGAACGCATGAAGGAAACCTACGGTGCCAGCACCTTCATCACCCGCGACTACCGCGAGATCCTGGCCCGCAAGGACATCGATGCAGTGATCGTCGCAACGCCAGACCACTGGCATTCACGCATCACGACCGAAGCCCTGCAGGCCGGCAAACACGTCTATTGCCAGAAGCCGATGGTGCAAAAAGTGGAAGAGGGCCCGGGTGTTATTGCCGCCGAAAAGGCTAGTGGCAAGATACTGCAAATCGGAAGCCAATATGTAAGTTCCCACGTGTTTGTGAAAGCACGTGAACTCTACCAGCAAGGCGCGATCGGCGAGTTGAATCTGGTGGAGGCCTGGCTCGATCGAAACTCGGCGCTAGGTGCCTGGCAGTATTCCCTTCCCGCCGACCCTAATGAACGCGATATCGACTGGGACCGGTTTATTGGCCATGCCCCGAAGCGTCCTTTTGATCCAATCCGGCTCTTCCGCTGGCGCAATTATGGGGACTACGGAACCGGTGTTGCTGGCGATTTAGTCATCCACCTGCTGAGCGGTCTGCACACCGTAACCGGCAGCCTGGGGCCAACCAAGGTCTTTGCCAGCGGCGGCGTTCGATTTTGGAAAGACGGCCGGGACGCACCAGACGTAATGCTCGCGATTCTCGACTATCCAAAGTCGCGTGCGCATCCAGCCTTTACACTGAGCCTGCGCGTGAACCTTGCCAGCGGGATTGGGCAAGAGTCTTTCGGCTTCCGTTTCTATGGGAGCGAAGGAATCTTGACGACGAGTTATTCGAGCCTGCGACTTGAGAAGCACCCCAGGGATCCAGAGCCCGGCTACACGATCAACACCTTCGCCAAGAAAGATCAGGATGCCTTCCTCGGCGAGTACCGGCGCAAGTATCCGACACTACCACCTGCAGTGACTGCCGATAGCGAGTTCCGCTTTGCTCCCCGAGCCGACGCCCATCAACTGCACCACGAGGCCTTCGCCAAAGCGATCCGGGGCGGCGGCCCATCCGTTGAAGATGGCACCTTTGGCTTCCGCGCCGCAGCACCCGCTCTGCTTTGCAACCAAAGCACTGAAACGGGTACCGCCTACGGCTGGGACCCCGCAAAAATGCTTCGAGTCTGATCCTTCATCAATACCAGAGTCCGCGTACTCTGGTATTGATGAAGCAGATTCTACTTTCGTTCGTTTACCTGGCTGCGGTCTCGCTGGCCCAACACGCCAGCCCTAATCCGGGCAAAATCGTACCTCGCATCTGGCCCGGTTATGGAGACCTGCGCTTTGAAGTATCCAGCAACAGTCTTGAGGCAAAGCAGTGGGCCAACCAGGGCCTTCGCCTCGTCTATGCTTTTAACCATCCGGAAGCCGCTGTTTCATTTCGCAAAGCTACCGAGGTCGATCCGAACTGCGCAATGTGTTGGTGGGGACTTGCCTTCGCATTGGGAAACAATATCAACGCACCCTTGATGCCAGAGAATGCCAAGCCCGCCTATGCAGCAGCGCAGAAAGCACTCACACTCGCACCCAAGACGAGCCCGCGTGAGGCCGCCTACATTCAGGCCCTGTCCAGACGATACGAACAAGACAACCCGAGCGATCGGTCGGGGCTCGACAAGGCCTTTGCCTTTGCCATGCGGCAAGTATCAAAGGATTTCCCCGACGATCTCGATGCGATGACTTTGAGTGCCGACGCGCTCATGAATCTCACCCCCTGGAAGCTCTGGGCTCGCGACGGAACGCCCAACACCTACACACTCGAAATCGTAGAGAAACTTGAAGCCGTCATGCAGCGCGACCCGCGCCACATGGGGGCAAACCATATGTATATCCATGCCGTTGAAGCTTCCCCGACTCCCGAGCGTGCCCTGGCAAGTGCGGCGATTCTCGCCAGTCTGGCACCTGCCAGCGGTCATCTGGTGCACATGCCAGCTCACATCTACACCCGCACGGGAGATTATGAACAATCGGCCGCACTCAATCTTAAAGCGGCAGCCCTTGATAAGGCATATTTCGAAAGCGTCGGTGGGCCCACCTACTACACGCCTTACTGGTACCACAACCTTCACTTCCTTAGCTCAGCGCTTACGATGATGGGTCGCTATGAAGAAGCTCGCGCGGCTATCGTAGAAGCAGCCAGGGAACTCGAGCCCGTGGCCCGAATGGAGCCCATGTTTGAAGCCTCCATCTCGATGCCGCTTTTTACTGAAGTTCGGTTCCAGCAGTGGGACAAAATTCTCGCCAGCCCCGCTCCGGCGAGCTTCAGTCTTACGGTCAATAATGTTTGGCACTTTGCGCGCGGCATGGCTCAGGCGGCCAAGGGAGATATTAAGGCAGCACGGATATCGCAAGCCACTTTTGCGAAAGCCATTGAGGCACTGTCGCCGGATCGCGGCTTTGGCTTGAACAAAGAGAAAGCCATTATGCAGATCGCGGAATTCTCCCTTGCTGCCAGGATTTCCTCAGCCTCCGGCAACAAGAGTGAAGCCATCGCCTGGATGCAAAAAGCCGTCGCGGCCGAAGATGCGCTGAACTATGACGAGCCCGCCGGTTGGTATTATCCTCCGACACGCGAATCCTTGGGAGCACTTCTGATTGAGACGGGAAAACACGTCGAAGCCGAAGACGTTTTTCGGGCAGAGCTATTGAACAACCGGCGTAGCGGGAGAGCACTCTACGGGCTCTACGAATCGCTCAAAGCGCAAAACAAGACCGACTCAGCAGCAATGGTGGAAAGTCTCTACAAGCTGGCTTGGGCCAAGGCCGACAGGCCGCTCACACTGGCTCAACTCTTCTGAGCGTGAGCTCTCGAAAGAACGCCAAAGCCAATCAGCCCGAAGGTGGTCTGGGTGACGTAGTTGATCGCTTGATAGATCAGGATCCAGGCAATGGCCGGAGAACTGCCAATCCCGAATGGCCTCATGACATTGACCGCCACAAATTGGAAGACACCCACGTACCCAGGCGTTGATGGAATCGCGCTCGATAACCCCAGGGCCGCAAGTACAACCATCGATGTCTGGAACTGCAACTCGAGCCCGATTGAATCGGCTACCAGCAAACCGATGTAGGAATCAATCGGCCAGATGATGAGAGTCAGCAGCAAAAAGAGCAGCGACCGGCTCCAGCTATGCAAGCATCGCAAACCATCAAGAAATCGCGACGCCACGCCCGAGATTTTGGGGATTTTGCTCAGCAGTTGCTCCGCCTGCTTTTGCAAATGCGGCAGGAGAAATAAAGTGAGAATACCAAGACCGCTCAAAATGCTGAAGGTCTTGCTGGCGCTATGCAGCCAATCGGGCAGTCCGGGAATGGTGAGCAGCGCTGCGCTGGTGAACAAAACTAGAACACCGGCATCCATCACACGCTCGATCAGTGCCGTCGCCAGCAAATAGCTGCGGGAAATATCATGACGACGCTTGAGCGCCTCAACTCTCATGAATTCGCCCATCCGGGCCGGCAAAACGTTGTTACCGAGATATCCAATAGCATTGGCCCAAAATACAGTTGAGAGAGGCAAAATTTCGCTCGTATTCAACAGAACCCGCCAGCGAACACTTCTCAGCCACAAAGTGAGGCAAGATAGCAACAAGGAGATACCCAAAGGCCCAAATTTTGCGCTGCTGAGCTTTGCGCCAAGTTCCGCCATGTCTATTCCGCGCAAAGAAAAATACAGAAGCACCGCCGCAATCACCATGGCAATCGCCAAAGTAAGTCGGGCTTTTCTGTCGAGATGGATATCTACTCCAAATGGCACTCTCTCTATAATGCTGCATCTGCTTCGATAAAGGTAAGGAAGTGCTGGCCCGATCTTAGAAACGAATGCTAGCGCCCAACTGGATATTTCTCGGGAAGTTGAATTGGGCCACCGGCAGGATTCCAAACTGCGTACTGTTCGGATCTGTATTCGGTCCCTGCCGGATCGGCGTGTTGAATGCTTTGAAAGCTTCTCCACGCAATTCCATAGAGATGCGCTCGTTGAAACGAACCTTCTTGGCGATTGACAAATTGATTTGAACCGCAGTTGGATCGGTGATGTTTCCGTGCCGCGCCGGCAGTTGCCGGAACGTGAAAGGAGCCCGCTGCGACTAGCAGGATCGCGTGGTAGCTGGCGCAAATAAAGTCCTAGCCCGTATTCAGACCGGTAGGCACGCCGGAATTCCAGTCCAGCATCATGTTTGTATTCCACCCTCCCACAATCGGGTCCAAGACCCGGTTCATGTTCGCCATATGGCTGCGTCCCCGGCCAATCGGCACCTCGTACACTGTCGCCATTGTCAATTGCTGCCTCACATCGATATCGGTCAACTGATTGCCGACATTATTGAAGCACTTGAAGTCGAAGGCAAACTCCTGTCGAAGAAAGTTCTCCAACTGCTTGGACCATGTGTAATTCAGCACGTAGGTGAAACCAGCAAGCCAGCTTCCCGGCAGCATGCGCATTTCGGGTTTCGCCTGCAAGCCGTGGTATCAGGTCTTTCCCCAAGGATTGGTAAAAAGCTGTATCCCGGTAAACTTCGGCACACGGCGAAGCAAATAAAAGCGGGCGAGGCGCCAAGCCCGGTATTGGCAGGCACAACTTCAAAAAACAGATTGGTCACGCGGCTCTGCCAAAAAGTCGGGTTGGCTTGTGCCGCTGCATAGCTATCTTCGCCCGGACGCGACAACTGAATCGTGCGGCGCTAGCGCAGTAATCATGTAATACACCGAATCTTTGCTTAGGGTTTCTCTCGCAACTCCTCTATCCTTCTTCACTAGTGTCCGGTAAACTTTCGACTGGATGGGCTTAAGCCTATTCTTTTCTAA
>CAZZGS010000062.1:6496-12267 GCA_964653845.1 uncultured Bryobacter sp. | reverse complement strand
CATCTTGATTGAGTTTGCGTTCCCTGCGGCAGTGTCGGGAATCGTAGGGAGCGGTGCCGTTTGGATCGCGCAGGCGCTACTGTTGCGATCCGAAGCAGGATTGGCCGAGATGGGGCTTTGGACTGCAGCGGCAGGTATGAGAGCGGCAGTATTACTTGGGCCTGGAGTGCTGGCTCGAGTATCTAGCCCAATGCTTTCCTCCATGCATGATCATGGACAGGGTGAGGAATATGAGAAGACGATGTGGGCCACGGCACTTGCAGCAAGCGCAGGAGCTTTGGCCATTGGATTGCTACTTCTATTGTGCAGCCCATGGATAGTGATCCTTTTCGGAAACGACTACAAAAGGGCTGTGGAATTAATTCCTCTTGTGATTGGATCAGCTATTGTTGAAGCTTATTCCTCGAGTGTGAGCCAGGCTCTTGTAGCGCATCGAAGGCTGGACTATCAACTGTTAGTCATTGGATTGTGGGCGCTGACCCTAATCACGGCCAGCTGGTGGGGAACAGCCAGATACGCGTCCACCGGCCTCGCATCTGCCTATCTGATGGCATGGATGACTACTGCAATCGCCTACACATGGATCGCCCGAAGATTGATTAAAGCCAAAAAATCTGTCAATCAAGCTTCGGCCGATACCCTTCAAGGCGCTCAGGCCTAGAAAGACGAGATTGGACCAAACCGATGAAAGCTCCCTACTTCAGCATTGTAATTCCGGTATTTAACCGGAGACGTGAAATCAGGCGCGCAATGGATAGTTGCCTGAATCAGGAATTTAAGGATTTTGAGCTGATCGTGGTTGACGATGCTTCAAATGACGATTCAGTTGCTGTAATTGAAAATTACTCAGATCCAAGAGTGAAGCTTGTCCAGCACGAGAGAAACAGTGGTCAATGCCCGGCTAGAAATACAGGTGTGGCGGAAGCCCTGGGCGACTGGATCGTGTTCGTCGATAGTGACCATGCGCTGAAACCGGGTGCTCTGAGCCGAATTCATAGACAAATTGAGTTGGAGGGAGGCGAGGTGGATCGAATCAGATTCATGCAGGATTGGGATACCGGCATCGCGACTCCGCAGCCACCGCCAGACGGGACACTTTTGGACTATGAAGGCTGGCTTCGTTTCATCGAAAGATCTGAGTTGTCAGACTTTTTGTTATGCACAAAACGAACCACCTTCGAAGAAGTTCAGTTCACAGAATCCAGCATTCTTGAGATGGAGTATCAACTCAACTGTGCATCGAAATTTTCGACAAGAATCATAGCTGAGGCCGTCGCATTTCAATACACCGATGCGACGAACCGGCTGACCGCAAGCCATTCGCGTCCAAGTCTGCCGCAACTCAAAAAACGGGCGACCGACGAGATTGAATCAAAATTGAGAGTATTAAGCCAGCACGGAGCGGCGCTGAGACTTTTTGCGCCCCGCATCCATGAAATTACCTACCGCGTGCTTGTATTGTCTTGTTTCATTGACGGGCAATGGAGGCAAGGTCTTAGGTACGCTGCAGAGTATCTATTCACTTGCAAATTGAATTTGAGAGGATTGACCAGCATTGCGCTAGCTAGTGTTTGGGTCGAAGGATTTTTGAGAATCAGACACCAGCGGATGATTCGAGGCACCTAAATTGTGTTGAACTCATCTGATGTCCATATTGCCAGATGCGAACCCTGTTACGGGGTAGCGTCGCTAGATGATGCCCCCGAACTGGGACAAGAAGTGAGCAGGTCCAGAGCGTTGGTTGCGCTGAGGCAACTTTTGGCAAGTACAGCCATGGATCGTGCGAATTTTGGAAGTCGACACTGGAACCCATTTGGCTATTGCCTTGGGCCAGGAAAATGTTTCGTAATCAAGCCGAACTGGGTGCATCATCAAAATGCCTCCGGGCTTGGACTGGACTGCCTGATTACCCACAGCAGTGTGATCGAAGCAGTTATCGAGTATGTTGCTCTTAGTAAACCCAAGGCGATTATTGTTGGAGATGCACCGATTCAGTCTTGCAATTTCGAAAGTTTATTGAGACTGAGCGGGCTGGATGAAGTTTTCGAGCGGCTACAAATAAGGGGAATTCCAGTTGAGTATAGGGATTTTCGATTGAGCACGCGACCGGATGGCGTCTGGAGTTCAAATCGACCCACGGCGCGTTCAGAAATGGATTATGTGCGTTTCAACCTGGGAGGAGCCAGTCTGCTTGAGCCGGTGAGCTTAAAGCCGTCACGATTTCGGGTGACGATGTACGATCCGCGTTCGCTCGAGCAAACTCATGGCCAAGCCAACCACCAATACCTAATCGCACGAGAAGTGGTTGAGGCCGATGTAGTGATCAATCTCCCCAAGCTGAAAACCCACAAGAAGGCTGGAATCACAGGTGCTCTAAAGAATCTCGTGGGTGCCAATGGTCACAAGAGTTACCTCCCTCACCATCGCAAGGGCAGCACTGGCGATGGTGGAGATTGCTACGAGAGGGTCGATCCTTTGCGGTCTATTGCAGAGGAATTGCTGGACCGGACTAATCGAAGCGACGCCGGACTGGAGAAAAGGTTATTCGGGCATGCCGCCGGGGCGGTAATGAAGGCAGGGCGGATCTTGTCTGGCAGCTTTGATGTAGAAGGTTCCTGGCACGGAAACGACACGGTCTGGCGAATGGTACTCGACTTGCAAAAGATTTTGCATTATGGGAAAGCCGATGGCACCCTCGCCGATACTCCGACCAGGGAAATCATGAATATTACAGATGCCATTGTTGGTGGCCAGGGAGATGGCCCCTTATCGCCGGAGCCGGCTCCGTTCGGTTTTTTGAGCTTTGGGAGAAATGCGGCAGCTTGCGACTGGGTTCACACAAAATTGATGGGCCTCGATCCAAATCGAATTCCGTTGACGCGAGAGGCCTTTGGCTCAAAGTCTGCCCGGCTGACCAACTTTGCCCCTAACCAGATTCGCGTTCAAACGGATCAACAAACGCTAAGCGTTGATGAGGCTGCTAGATCTTTTGGCTATCGAGTCAAAACCCCGGCGGGATGGCGTGGACATTGCGAATCGTCCATTGAAATGGAGCAATTGGCATGTTGAGCGCGGGACTTTGGAATTGTTACGAAAGTGCAATAGGTCTCCCGGCCATCTACGGAAGCCTCGATGTTCATGCATCAATGCGAGGCGACCAAGCAAGGATGGAGATGGCGTTGAGGCTTCAGGCACAGGTTCGATACTTCGGTGCTCGAGCCGATGCTTTGCCTGAATGGAAAGAAGCGGCCAGAATTCAGGATCCGTTGGATCTGATTTCGGTCTGGTCATATTTGCCGATCCTGACTCGGCAAGACATGAACACGCGGTTTTCCGCTGCAGAGATTCAGAAGCGGTTCGGCATCGCGGGAATTGTCAGCCAGACTGGCGGATCGACCGGTGAGCCCACTGGTTATCTACATGACAAGAAGATGCTTCAAGCATCGACAGCTGCACGTTCTTACTGCCGGATTCGTGCGGGATGGCGTCCCGGTATGAAAACGATTTCGATTTGGGGATCGGATCGAGATATTGGCAAGGCAAGCAGTCTACGAAATCGGATTTCGGGGCGGTTGCGCAATGAATGGATAGTGGGCGGCTACAAGCTTAGCCAGGAAACAACAGACCGGGTTGTGGAGTTGATTGGGCAGAAACAACAAGTGGCAATCTATGGCTTTAGCTCGATGCTTGAGTTTGTCGCTCGAGACATTCTTGAGCGGGGAATCCACATTCGAAGTGGCGCTGTGGCCGCTGCGTGGAATGGTGGAGAGATGCTTTATCCAAGGCAATCGGAACTGTTTGAGTTGGCATTCGGTGTTCCATTGCTGAACCTTTACGGGAGCCGTGAGCTTTCGGCAATGGCGTATCAAAATCGACTTGGGCAGGGACTTCGGGTTTTGAGGCCACTCCATTATCTTGAGATCGTCAACGATGACAATCGGCCGGTTGGGGTTGGCGAAACGGGACGACTTCTCTGGACGAGTACTGTATGCCGGGGAACCCCGTTACTCCGCTATGAATGTGGCGATCTGGGCTGCTATGAAGCTGGAGGCGTGGATGAATCAGGGATCCGGGAGATTGCAGAGTTAAGAGGACGATCTGCTGGCTTGATCGAAATCAATGGAAAGATCATCAACGGACTCTTCTGGAATCACCTTTTCAAGGACTATCCGGAGATTGAACAATTTCAGGTGGCAGTTAAGTCAGGCAGAGCATTAGAACTACGCCTGAAAGGTAAGACTTTCTCGAAAGACCAGGAAGTCCGGTTGCGCTTTTTGTTGAATGAAATAACAGGTAGTGCACCAGTGAGCCTCAGATGGGTAGACCAATTGATCCGGAGTAAGCAGGGAAAGCTGGAACAGGTTTTGCGCGAGGAATAATGGGACCCGAAGAAAAACCAATTCGAATTCTTCATATCTTCGGCGTGATGGACCGCGGGGGCGCAGAGACTCGCACGATGGAACTGATGCGCTCGATGAACCGAGAGCGATTCAGGTTTGAGTTTGTCGCGCTCACCGGTCGCCGAGGAGAATTCGATGAAGAAATCGAGCGGCTCGGTAGCAAGATCCATTACCTTGGCTTAACCGTTGCCTTGCCATTTCGCTTTATCTCATTGCTCGTGAGGCGCAAATATGGAGTGCTACATTCGCACGTTCATTACTTCACGGCGTTTTTGCTTGTGATGGGTTGGCTTGCCCAAATACCAAGAAGAATTGCGCACTTTCGAAGCACAGGCGATGGGATGGGTGATGGGTTCCTGCGACGAATCCGAAATCGCATTTTCAAGCAACTTATTCTATGGACGGCAACAGACGTGATTGGGGTCAGCGAAGCGAGTCTTACGTTGTCGGTTGGGTCCAATTGGGCGGAGGACGACCGATGCCGAGTTATCTATTCAGGCGTGCGCCTCGAAGATTTCCAAAAACCGATCGAGCGAGATGGTGTCAGGCGCGAGTTTGATATTCCACTCGATTCGGTAGTTGTGGTTCATGTAGGCCGACAGGTAGTGGAAAAGAATCATGTTCGACTGATACAGATTTTCCACAAGATGATCGCTCAGATTGGCCATGCGCATCTACTTCTGGCCGGAAGAAGGGACTCATTAATCGAAAGTGGATTGTTAAAGATGGTTCAGGCCTACGGCTTGGAAGGCCGTGTTCATTTTGCTGGGCTTCGAGAAGACGTTGGGCGTCTTTTGTCTGCAGCCGACCTGATGATTTTTCCTTCGCTACGTGAAGGACTACCTGGAGCAGTTCTTGAGGCCGCTGCGGCCGGGCTTCCCGTCGTTGCCAGTGAGATTCCCGGGATTTGCGAATTGGCTGGAGTTGTGCCTGGACTGCGGCTCTGTTCACTGGCTCAGTCCGATGAAGAATGGGTGCGCCTTTGCGTTGAGATGCTTGAGGTCGATGAGGGTATGAACCAGAGAAGACAAGTCTTCCCTGCCATTTTCGACAGTTCTCATGGCGGGGAGCAGTTTCAAAAGCTGTATTCAGCGGCAACCTGCAATCCATCGGTGGACGAGTACCAATGATTGGATTCCTTGAAAAACTCTCGTTGATTATTGCGGCTGCGGGAACGGCAATGGCATGGTTGATTCCATACCTTCTGGGAGGCAGTTCAGCCCCTGAGTGGGTCATCAGCCGCTGGTATCTTCTTGTGGGAGCTCCAGCATTGTTGTTTGGAGTTCAAGCACTTTTAAGGTATGGCGATTTCGCCAAATCGCCTGCTGTTCTACTGTACTCCGGGCTTGTCGCTTGCGGGTGCCTTTGGAC
>CAZZGS010000062.1:0-6486 GCA_964653845.1 uncultured Bryobacter sp. | reverse complement strand
GATCCGACAGAACAAGGCCGTGGACTTTTGATCGCGACGGCATTTGTGATGGTACTCCCGATCAGCGCCTTGATACGAAAGTACGACTATCTGGAAGTATTTCTGACGACCTTCTCGGTGGTGAGTGCAGCGACGATGATTCATTCATTCGCTGTTGCCGGAAGCTTAGTACTTAAAGATTCTTTGGGTACAACGACAACGAACCCGAATGGAGTTGGAATCCATGCGGGCTTTGCTGCGCTGATTGCTCTGATGTATTTCCGCGACAAGGCTAGATCGAGACAGATCGCTATGGGGTGCATGGCCAGTTTGCTGATTCTCTTTTCGATCAGCACCGCCTCGAGGACGGCATTTCTCTCACTTGGTGGAGCGATATTAGTTTCATTGTTTTTCCGTAAACGCCAATCCGCAATTCGGGTCGTTATTCTTTTGCTGTTGGCGGTCACATCCAGTATCGGGATCAGCGAAATTCTTGATGTCGAGACGCCCTTTTATCAAGGCATTGTCAGTCGACTCATTGAAGACGAGGAGGGCACCATGGGAACATTGGGCGATCGAGTCCAAATCTGGGATGTAGCTTCGAGTGCCTTCTGGAGCGATACAATCTGGATGCACGGCGCCGGAACGGGCGGAGTGGACAAGGTGCTTGGAAGCCTCTACGAAAGTAAAGGTAGGGCAAAGGGGCGAGACGGAATCTGGCGGATTCACGCCCATAACACTTTGGTTTGGAGCGGCCTGGCCTTCGGAATGCCAGGGATCCTGTTTCTGGTCTGGCTGGCTGTGAAGATGGCAGTACGGGCAATTCAGATGGATTCAGAGCTTCAAGGGTGGGAACATTCAGCTCTCGTTACCTTTATCGGGATATCCAGCCTGGGCGGCGTAATTAGTCAGGATGGATGCTGGTGTGTTTTTGGATCAGCGTTGCTGGCGGGATTGTCCTCTCCTGTTGCTCAGTTGTCACACCGAGTGGAATACGTTTTTCGTGGTGAAGGCGGTCGAAACCGAGGGGCTAAAGTTTTTGAGATCTTCGGCAATGGGAGGCCGCGAATCGAATGGACCTGACAGTAACGCTGGAAGCACGCTATCAAATGGCCCCCGACGGCTCTGTCTGGTCTCAAGCAGGGCTCGCCAGTGCTTTTTGGGAGAGGTATCTCGATGTATTTGATCGCATCCGGGTGGTGGCAAGGGCAACGCAGGTGGATCGGCCACCAGACGGATGGTTGCCTGTAACCGGAAGCAACATTTCATTTCATCCCTTACCGGATTTCCTGGGCCCAAGGCAATACGTGGAGCGGTATGTCGCAATTCGAAGAGCAATACGTAAGGCAACACCTGTGAAAGGGGCTCTCATCATGCGAGTGGGGTCGCAGATTGCCAATGTCATGAGCGGGAAATTGCGGGAGACGGGATATCCATATGCACTTGAGGTGATCGGTGACCCTTATGATGTATTCGCCCCTGGAGTTGTGGAACACCCGCTTCGCTCCTTTTTTCGATGGCATTTTTCCAGAAGACTCAGGGATCAATGTCTGAATGCCATTGGTGTCGCTTACGTAACTCGACACTCGTTGCAAATGCGTTATCCAAACCAAATGAGGAGCGAGAGCCTGAGCGATGTAGAACTCCCTGGAGAAGCACTCCTGGGCGGAATCGCCTCCACACATTTTTCGAGCATTGAACTGGAAGCCTCGAGCATTGTGGAGGGAGCCAAGAAGGCGAAACTGGGTGGTCCGTTTCGAGTGATCACCGTTGGGTCACTCGCTCAGATGTACAAGGGCGTCGATGTTCTGATTGAAGCTGTTACGCTTTGCCATCAGCAGGGTCTGGAACTTGAAGTTGTAGTGGTTGGCGATGGAAAGTTTCGGCCCCAACTCGAAGCGCTGGCCCGTGATCGAGGAGTGGCCGAAAGGGTCAGCTTTCTCGGGCAGCTAACCGCAGGTACGGCTGTTCGCGATGAGTTGGACAAGTCTGATTTGTTCGTGCTCCCGTCTCGAACAGAAGGCTTGCCGCGAGCTTTGATTGAAGCTATGGCACGAGGATTGCCTTGCATCGGGTCAAAAGTAGGAGGGATACCAGAACTGCTTGAGGAAAGCGAATTGGTGCAACCGGGCCAGCCGCAGTCGCTGGCATCGAAGCTGATCGAAGTTCTACGCCAACCGAAAAGGCTTGAATCTTTGTCTTGCCGGAACAGAAGCTTGTCGCTTGAATATCGAGATGAGGTACTGAAAGAGCGCCGACGTGCGTTTTATCGCCACGTTCTGGAAGGTACGAAGGAGCGCAGTGATCAAAACGCTCACTAAAGAAAGAGCCGCTGAGCAAGGAGAACTGGTGACCCAGAGGCGGGTGCGAGTTTGCGTTGTCGTCGCAGTCCCAATGACACTCGAGGTTTTTCTTATCTCGCATCTTCGAGCGTTGCAGACATGCTACGACATCACAGTAGTCGCCAATTGCCCCGACGTGCACTTCCTAAGGAAACTGGGACTGGACATCGAGATGGTGCATGTTGCAATCGAGCGAAACATTGCTCCGTTTCAAGATGCCAAATGTCTAATGGCGCTATTCAGCCTATTTCGATCGCGCCAGTTTTCGATTGTCCATTCGATTACACCCAAAGCTGGACTACTCGCTATGGTTGCAGCGATGTTGGCCAGAGTACCGAATCGAATCCATACCTTCACCGGTCAAGTTTGGGCCGGGTTGGGCGGTTGGGAACGAGAGCTTCTGAAGCTGATGGACAAACTTCTTGCTTTTTCAGCAACAGCTCTTCTGGCAGATAGCCATTCTCAACTGGTGTTTTTGAGGCAAGAAGGAATTTTCAAAACTTCGCGCGGAGTGGTTCTGGGCAAGGGCAGTATAAGTGGAGTGGACGGGAAGCGGTTTCAACGGAAGCCTCTTGAACGGCAGAGAATCCGTTATGAACTTGGAATCACGGATTCAGCAATGGTTTTCGGCTTCATGGGGAGACTCAAAAAAGACAAGGGGGTGTTAGACCTGGCTCAAGCCTTTCGAATAGTGGGTGAAGATAACCAGTCCGTTCATCTTCTTGTGGTGGGCCCTGATGAGGAGCAACTTATGCAGAGGATGATCGATCTCGCAGGCGAGGCAGCCAGCAGAATGTCCTTTGTAAATTGGACAAAAGAACCAGAGCGATACATGGCCGCGATCGATCTGCTCTGCCTGCCTAGTTATCGAGAGGGATTTGGCAGCGTGATCATAGAGGCGGCAGCATGCGGGGTTCCAGCGCTGGCGAGCCGGATTTACGGTGTGAGCGACGCTTTGGTTGAGGATATTACTGGAATGATGCATGAGTGCGGGGATGTTTGTGGGATCGCCGATGGGTTGAAGCGTGCTGTGGCAGCAAGACATGCATTGACTGAAATGGGATCAAGGGCGCAAAAGCGGGCCAACGAGGATTTCGATTCGTCCATACTGAGCGGGCAACTAGTTGCTTACTACGGGCGTCTGCTGGCGGAAAGTGAGGTGGCATGAAGAGGATATTGGATCTGGTCGTTTCGACCCTCGCCTTTACTTTTATGCTCCCCATAATGGGAATTGTTTGGCTCTGGATCCGGTTCACAATGGGATCGCCCGTATTGTTCCGGCAAGCACGACCAGGGATCTACGGCCAGATATTTGAGGTACTCAAGTTTCGAACGATGGGTGAATTGCGGGGACCTGATGGGCAGTTACTCGGTGACGAGCAGCGACTGACTGCTTTGGGCAAGTTTCTGCGGCGAAGCAGTCTGGATGAGTTGCCACAGCTCTGGAACGTGATTTGGGGTGAAATGAGCCTGGTTGGACCTCGTCCGCTGCTGCCGGAGTATTTGGAATTGTACAGCCGAAGGCAAGCCAGACGTCACGAAGTGCTTCCTGGAATCACGGGACTAGCTCAAGTTCTGGGACGCAATGCAATCGAGTGGGATAAGCGATTGGAACTCGACGTGCAATATGTCGAGCAACAGAGTCTCAATCTGGATCTCAGAATTCTCTGGATGACAATTGCCTGCGTAGTTGGGCGATCGGGAGTCAGTCATGAAGGACACGCGACGATGCCGAAGTTTTCAGGTTCGATGAAATGAGTCAAGGAATGGTTGGAAGTCAACCGCGAATTGGGTTTGGTGGAGACCGCCGGATAGCCCTCCGAGTTCTGGAGTTTCTGGTCTCCGAAGGGTGCGTACCGGAATGCCTGCTCGTAGCATGGGAAGAAACTGAGACTCACGCTGGGGCCTTGGAGCATTGCTTCATGGAAGCTGGCGGCAAGACCGTTTTTCGGGGCCGAGAGGTCTTTTCAGCGCAATCACTCCTTTCACTGAAAAAGATGGATTTGGACTTCTTGATTCTTGTGCATTTGCAGTACAAGATCCCGGCTTCCATTCTGAGCCTACCCAAGCGTGGTGTGCTCAACCTACATCCCGCCTATTTACCTGAAAACAGAGGCTGGCACACGCCCACTTGGGCGATTCTCAATGAGACGAAATTTGGAGTCACCTTACATTTCATGGATCAAGGCATCGACGAGGGAGATATTGTCCACCAGCGTGAGCTAATGATCGAGCCCTTTGATACGGCAGACAGTCTTTACCAGAAGGCACTTGACCTGGAATACGAGGTTTTTCGTGAAGCCTGGCCAAGCCTCGCGAACTTGAGTTACCAGAGAGTACAGCAACCCTTCCTAGCTGGGGAGATACACAAGAAAAAGGACCTCAACATGTCTGGAGTGCGCGAACTGAAACTGGAAGAATCGATTCCAGTTGGTGCACTGATTCGCAAGTTGAGAGCTCTGACCACTAGCCGGCTGGAGGAAGCTTGTTATTTCGAAGAAGGTGGGCAAAAGTATTGGCTTCAAGTGAAGATGGGCGAGGTCAGCTCGTCGGCAGAGAGAGCGCCTGAGCAGAAAGGAGCTATTTGATGGCGAGAATATTGCTTTCGGTCCCGCATATGTCCGGCCACGAGCAAAAATACGTTGAAGATGCGTTTCGCTCGAATTGGCTATCGACTGTTGGACCAAACCTGAACGCCTTCGAACGAAAGATGGAGGAAAGAATTGGGATATCAGCTGTGGCCTTGTCTAGCGGCACGGCGGCGATCCACCTGGGATTGAGATTGCTGGGCGTTGGGGCTGGGGACGAGGTACTTTGCCCCACGCTTACCTTTGCAGCCAGTTGCAATCCAGTTCTGTATTTGGGTGGCTACCCAGTCTTTCTGGACAGCGAGCGATCCACCTGGAATCTGGACCCTGATTTGCTGGAGACAGTTTTAAAGAAGAAAGCCCAGAGCCGAAGGCTGCCAAAGGCACTGGTTGTGGTTCAATTATTTGGGCAATGCGCCGATATGGACCCAATTCAGAGGATCTGCGAGCACTATGGAGTAAAGATTCTCGAGGATGCAGCGGAGGCGGTGGGGGCAGAATACAAAGGCAGGCCTGCGGGGAGTTTTGGTGATGTTGCTGCGTACTCATTCAATGGGAACAAGATCATCACGACCTCAGGCGGGGGAATGCTTGTAGCGCGGCGAAAGGACTGGATAGAGAAGGCCAGATTTTGGTCTACGCAAGCCCGCGAGCCGGGATTGGCCTTTGAGCATGCGGAACTCGGGTATAACTATCGGCTCAGCAACGTACTTGCCGGTATCGGACTGGGCCAGTTGGAAGTATTAAGCGAGAGGGTGCGTGCTCGTCGAGCGATCGCATTCCTGTACTCGAAATCCTTTGCAGATCTCGACGGAATTGAACTTATGCCTCAGGCCCCGTTCGGCCTTCACACGAACTGGCTAAGTTGCTTCTTGATCGAGACCGAAAAGTTCGGGATCAGTCGCGATGAGTTGATCGAGAGACTGGAAGCGGCTGATATTGAATCACGGCCAGTCTGGAAACCGATGCATCTGCAGGCGCTCTACCGGGGTTGCGAAATGCATGGAGGACGTGTTGCAGAGGACTTGTTTCGAAGAGGAATTTGCCTTCCGAGTTCGAGCAATTTGAGCGAAGAAGACCAGCAGCGAGTAATCGATGTGATTCGATCTGCGGCGCAAGCCGGGATCAAGCAGGGTAGTGAACTTGCCGTAGCCTGGCGCCGGTAAGATTTGCGATTGAAGGGTAAGAGGTAGACATGTCAAATTGGATTACAGATGCTTACAGCGCGATGAAACGGCTGTCTAGATTCCGCAGGGTTTTCGTCTCTTCGATAGAGTCCGGCATTAGTGTAAGTTCGGTATGGCTCGCATTTCTGCTCCGGTTTGACTTAAACATTCCTGAAGTCTTTTGGCCTCATCTCGTGAGTGCCGTACTCATCTGTCTACCTGTAAAACTCTTCTTCTCCTTTGCTTTTGGGGTACATCATCACTCGTTCCGCTACGTGAGTGTGCAGGACTTTGCACGACTCATGCTGGTGCAACTACTCTCGACTGGCACAGGATCGGTGCTGATTGCATTAGGGGTGCCTGGGTTCCCGCGCTCCATCTATTTTCTCCAATTCCTGACTGGTCTCATAC
>CAZZGS010000061.1:0-12364 GCA_964653845.1 uncultured Bryobacter sp. | reverse complement strand
GATCATGGTCTCGTGGATACCATCGCGCTGCAGGCCGTAGGGAGTGCGAACGAGGATGGTTGGATAGCGGCCTTCTGCTGCGGGTCGATAGACGTCCGCGAAAAGCGAAACGCCGTCTCGCATGGGAACGGCCTTGTGGCGTTCGATACGAATTTCGTTCATGTAGGGTTTGCCTCCTGGCTCTGCTGCGAAGGTGAGCAGAGAGGTGAGGGCTAAAAATGATATTGTCTTCATCGAGCTTCTCTGGATTTTATAGAATCTAGACAGCCTCATGTTGAAATATTTGATTTTTGTGTCGGTCGGCTTCGCGGCAGATGGAACCTTGCCGGAGAAGGCTACAGCGATTTTAAGCAAGAATTGCTACTCCTGCCATGGGAGTGCGGCCATGGCGGGATTGCGTCTAGATCAGGCAGGGGACCTCTCAGACGGCATTGTTGTGCCCGGGAAACCAGAAGAAAGCCGCCTACTTTTGATGATGACCGGCAAGGGCAGAGCGATGATGCCCCCTACGGGCAAGTTGAAAGAGGCGGAGCTGGCTGTGATTCGAGAGTGGATCAAGAGTGGAGCGAAATGGCCCGAGACTAGTGGAGTTGCAAAGGCTGAAACACCAAAGTGGTGGTCTTTCGAGAAAGTAAAGCCAGTCGAGGTGCCACAGGTTGGCCAGGGCTGGGCTCGAAACGACATTGATCGTTTTATCGCTGCCAAACACGCTGAGAAGGGACTGAAACCTGCCAAGGAAGCAGATCGCCGAACTTTGGCTCGCCGATTGAGCTACGACCTGACAGGATTGCCTCCGACTGCAGAAGCGATTTCTGAGTTTGAGGTGGATTCAAAGCCCGATGCCTATGAACGCATGGTGGATCGACTCCTGGCGTCTAAACATTATGGCGAGAAGTGGGGCAAACACTGGCTGGATCTGGTGCGTTACGGAGATACAGCCGGATTTGAGCAGGACCCCTATACTCTTTACGCCTGGCGCTATCGCGACTACGTGATTGAAAGTTTTAATTCCGACAAACCCTACAACATCTTTGTAAAGGAGCAATTGGCAGGGGACGAATTGTACGAAGACCCCGCGCAGCAACAGGGTACAGGGTATTATTCCGTTGGTCCCAATCGGGACATGCTTTACAAGGTTGAAGACATCAATCGTGTGGAAAGCTTGACCGACTTTACCGATACGACTTCAAGCGTCTTTTTGGGCTTAACCGTGGGTTGCGCCCGGTGTCACGATCACAAATACGATCCGATTCCGCAGAAAGATTATTATCGTCTCCAAGCGGTCTTTACCCCGTTTCAGAAGAGCAACGTGTTTCTGCACTACAACAATGCTCGTGGCTATAACTTGGGCGAAGTAACTCGTAACTTCAAGCTTTACGATATTGGCGCAGAACTGGCCTCACTCAAGAAGCCCTACTTCGAGCGGATGAAGGCAGAGCGTTTATCCAAGTTGACTGCGGAAGTTCAAGCGGCCTTTGCTGTGGATGAAGAGAAGCGAAGTCCAGTGCAGAAGGCTCTTCATGATGAGCACATGAAGCGTGTGAATCCCAGCGATGACCAGATCTGGCGCGTATTGAACGATGGCGATAAGGAGATGCTTGAGAAGCTGAAGAATCGATTGCTTGCGCTCTATGGGAACTTTGGCCCCGGCCCTCTTGCACCTGGTATGACCGATGTTGGGCGTGAGGCACCAAAGACTTTTGTGCCCGGGAAAGGAACTCCCTACGGAGAAGAAGTACAGCCCGGCTTTTTAAGTGCATTGGGTGGTGGAAACATTCCGGCACCCGCACTCGATTCTCTGACCACAAAGCGTCGCGCTGCCCTGGCCGAGTGGATCGCAAGCCCTGAGAATCCTTTGACAGCAAGGGTGATGGTGAATCGCATTTGGCAGTTCCACTTTGGGCGTGGCCTGGTAGCGAGTTCCAGCGACTACGGGACACGCGGTTCTGCTCCAAGTCATCCTCAGTTATTGGATTATTTGGCGAAGAAGTTTGTGGATGACGGATGGAGCATGAAGAAGCTGCACCGCGAGATTTTGCTATCGGCCTCTTATCGCCAATCTGCTTCCGGATCAGTGGAAGGGCGCGAGAAGGACCCCGAAAACCAATATCTTTCTTACTTCACGCGGAGGCGTCTTGAGGCTGAAGAAATTCGGGATGCCGTGCTGGCAACAACAGGAACATTGAACACCAAGATGTTTGGACGTCCGGTGGTGCCGGCCCTTGCGCAAGAAGAACTCTATGGAATGAGCCAGCCACCCAATAACGCATGGCCAGTAACTTCGGATGTGACGGAGCATACACGAAGATCCATCTATATGTTGTCTCGCCGTACATACCGAATGCCAATGCTCGAAGTTTTTGATCAGCCGGAAGGAGTCTTGAGTTGTTCGCGACGCGAGAGTTCTACAACATCGACCCAAAGTCTGAGTCTACTCAACAGCAAGTTTACGGTAGATCAGGCCGTTGCTCTAGCCAAAATTGCGGATATCAAATCCATTTGGCTGAAGGTTTTTCAGCGAATTCCTGATGAAAACGAAGTCGCCATGGCCAACGAATTTCTATCGCGCCAGGGCAAATTACTGGGCAACGAAGCGGCAGCGCGCAAAGAGCTAGTGCGCGGCCTGTTGAACACCAACGAATTTTTGTACATCGACTAAGGATCTGAAATGACTTACGAAAAATCACGGCGGCAATTCTTTCTGGATGCAGGCAAAGGGTTTGGGTCTGTTGCCTTGGCAAATATGGTTTCTCAGGCAGCAGAACAGGCCAAAGCTAAACGGGTTATTTTCCTGTTCATGCATGGTGGCGTGAGCCATGTCGATACATTTGATCCGAAGCCGTCTCTGGCCAAGTACGACGGGCAGCCTCTTCCAGGCAGTTTTGGGCAGGGCTTGATCACGAGTCGTATCGACTTCCGCAAAGCCCTCATGCGTGGTAGCCCCTGGAACTTTACCAAGTCAGGCAAGAGTGGACTTGAGATCAGTGATCTCTATCCTCATGTGCAAAAACATGCCGACAAAATCGCCGTCATCCGCAGTTGTTTCGGGGATGCCTTTGATCACGCACCTGCCATTTATTTGCGTGCTAGTGGAAGCCAGTTTCCTGGTCGTCCGTCGTTAGGGGCTTGGTCAGTCTATGGACTAGGGAGCGAGAACAAAAATCTTCCTTCCTTTGTTGTGATGAGCGATGGGGCGATGAAGAGTGGCGCTGGTGCTTACGGCAGCGGCTATCTGCCGGCCGTCTATCAGGGGACGGTGTTTCGCGGAGGACAGAGTCCGGTCTTGCATCTGGCTTCCCCCGAAGGTGTTACCAACGAGGCACAGAAAGAAACATTAGGGCTGATCCACCGCATGAATCGCAAGTACTCGGCCACCCGCGAAGAGGATTCCACGCTTGATGCGCGAGTGGCTTCCTATGAGCTTGCTTACCGAATGCAGTCGGAAGCTCCAGACATTGTCGATTTAAGTAAGGAGAGCGAGCAGACCAGGAAGCTATACGGCATTGGCGAACCAATGACCGATGACTTCGGTCGCAAGTGTCTTCTGGCGCGGCGGCTTGTCGAGCGCGGCGTACGCTTTGTACAGCTTTACTCAGGCACAAACCTTGGTGATGACTGGGATGATGCCCACAACGATCTACTGGGAAGCCACAATAAGATGGCAAAGAAGAGCGATCAGCCGATTGCCGGATTGCTGGCTGATCTTGAAGGGCGCGGATTGCTCGATTCGACGCTTGTTGTGTGGTCGACAGAGTTTGGACGGACGCCACTGGCAGAGGGCAAAAACGGCCGTGATCATCATCCGTATGGCTTCTCGATGTGGATGGCTGGAGCGGGGATTCGTGGTGGGCGCGCTCTTGGGGCCACCGATGAATTTGGGCTAAGAGCGGTGGAGGAGCGCAAGGATGTGCACGACATGCATGCCACAATTTTCCGCATGCTCGGCATGGATCACACCAAGGTGACGTATCGCTTTCAGGGTCGAGACCAGCGCCTCACAGATGTACATGGCGAAGGTGAATTTACCTCCTGGTTGACGGAGAAGGCTTGACCGGCTTTTTCTGATTCGGAGTCGGCTTGGATGAAGAGGGCCTTGCTGGTGCTCTCCTGATCGCGGTCGGTTTGGCTGCTGACCGGGTCACTCGTGTAGGAGCCGATCTTGCTGGCTTGCCCTTAACCACCGGCGTGCGCATTGGCTTGGGCCTAGCTACCATTTGCGGTACGACTGCATAGCCCGCGTTTGCGAATTTTGGGTTCGCTTGTTCCATCGACGGCAGGCCGACATGATACTGCCGGGCCACAGATTCAAGCGTTTCGCCATCCTGCAACCGGTGCAGGCGCCAGGTGTCGCGCTTATCTGGTGGAACCAGATTGAATGCTGCGGAAACATCGGCCGCCGTATTCTTGGGTACACGAAGGAAGTAGCCGGGAGGAACCACATTGCGAAGGATGGCCGGGTTCATGTCCTGCACAGTTGTGACCGGGATTTGTGCCGCATCCGCCGCAAGCTGCAGGCTGGTACTCGAGTAGACTTCAATCGTGTCGTAGTCCAGAGGGGTCTCAAGTTGGAGATCGGCCAGACCGTAATCCACCGGATTTTTCATGATGATCGTAAGTGCCAGAATGATCGGCACATAATTGGTGGTTTCGATCGGGACGGCATGACGATTACGAAGCTCCCAATAGTCGGCGTAGGCAGTTTTTTGAACAGCGCGATCCACGCAACCCGGGCCGCAATTGTAGGCAGCCAGGGCCAAGTGCCAATCGCCAAATTCTTGATACAGATCGCGCAGGTGTTTGGCGGCCGCTCTGGTGGAGCGTTCCGGGTCGAGACGATCGTCTGTCCAGGGGCCTTGATTCAGGCCGTAGGTCTGACCCGTTGCCTTGATAAATTGCCACATGCCGACGGCTGCTTTGTAGGACACGGCTCGCGGGAGGAAGCCGGATTCTGCTTGTGCGAGGTAGATCAATTCAGCAGGGACACCTTCTTCGGCCAGGATTCGGAAGATCATTGGCCGATAGCGACCGGAGCGCTTGAGAGCATATTCAAGAGTCTTGCGACCTTTGCCGTTGGCGAAGTAGTTGATGAAGCCAAGTACGGTATCGTTGACCACCAAGGGAAGCTGCGAAATGGTGCTCTGGATTTCCTTTTGGACTTTGGACTTCATGCGTGGATCGACCGGGAAGGTAAGTTCTCGAATATCGTCGAGTGGAGACTTGTCAAAGCGCACGTCATCGAGACTGCGGGCGGCACCAAGGGACTCAAGGTCTATCGTGTAGATTTCCTCAGCAAGGTTTTGCGTGAAGCGATCAATGGCGTCCCGGTCTGGATCTTTCTCTGCGGTTTCGAGAAGATGATCGATGGCGCGATCAAAAAGGCGTCTGGCTTCGTTTGAATCACCTGCCGTAATGGCCGCACGGCCTTCACTGACCCATGCTTCAGCTTGTTTAACGCGAGGATGATTTGCGATGGCGGCCAACGGGTTGCGTTGGACAGCCAGAACAGAGCTGTGTTGGGCGCTGAGGCCAGGCAGCATGAGTAGGGCGAGGCAGAAAATAGATTGTATTACCTTCATCAGTTGGGACTTCTTTAGTTTACGGGACTTCGCATTAAGATAAAGTTAAAGTTCATATGAAGATCCTGCTAATTCTGGTTTCTGCGCTGACCCTGGCGGCGGCCGATCGGGTTGATTTTCGACGCGATGTACGGCCCATCCTTAGCGATTCCTGCTTTCATTGCCACGGTCCCGCACAAGATACGCGTATGGCCGGATTACGGCTGGATGTGAAGGCCGAGGCCTTTGCCGTTCGCAAGCGCGGCGCTGCCATTGTGGCCGGGAGCCCCGACCAAAGCTTGATCCTCAAGCGAATCCTGCATGAGAAGCCGGCTTTACGGATGCCGCCGGTTGCCTCTCACAAGACGGTGAGTAAGGCCCAGGTGGAGACACTGAAGCGTTGGATAGAACAGGGAGCAGACTGGCAGGAACATTGGTCATTTACCGCACCGGTGAAGGCGAAGCTTCCTGAGATTTCAGAGCCGCGTTGGTCTGCTAATGCGATTGACCGTTTTCTTTACGCTCGATTGGCCAAAGAGGCGTTGACACCTACGGCTGAGGCAGATCGAAGAACGCTGGCCCGGCGCGTAGCGCTGGATGCTACAGGGCTGCCTCCAGAACCAGTCGAAGTCGAAGCATTTCTAAAAGACACAAGACCGGACGCCTATGAACAGTACGTGGATCGAATGCTTGCCTCGCAGCATTATGGGGAACATCGAGCTCGCTATTGGCTCGATGCGGCTCGTTATGCCGACACTCACGGGTTGCATATCGACAACTATCGCGAGATGTGGCTCTTCCGTGACTGGGT
The DNA here is from genome assembly GCA_964653845.1 of uncultured Bryobacter sp. GTDB lineage: Bacteria > Acidobacteriota > Terriglobia > Bryobacterales > Bryobacteraceae > Bryobacter. The sequence goes on along the minus strand of CAZZGS010000061.1, from coordinate 5,998 downwards.
GATTCAGGCCTTCAACAAAAACTTGTCCTTTGATGTTTTTACTCGCGATCAGCTAGCTGGCGACCTTGTGGCAAAGCCCACCAGGGATCAACTGATCGCTTCGGGTTTTCATCGCAACAACGTCACAACCAATGAGGGTGGAGTGATTGAAGATGAAGTTGCGGCCATGTATGCGAAGGATCGTGTGGACACTACTTCCACCGTCTTCATGGGCTTGACGGTTGGTTGTGCCACTTGCCACGACCACAAGTTTGATCCGATTACTCAAAAAGATTTCTATTCGATGGCTGCGTTCTTCCGCAACACAACCCAGAAGCCACTGGACGGCAATATCAGCGATACGCCTCCAGTGATCTTTCAGGCCAAGCCCGCAGATGAAGCCCGTTGGGCGAAGTTGGATTCAGAACTGATTGGCTTGCGTGGGCGGCGAGGGCTGCGCGCAGATCTGTTATCTGCCAAGGCCAAGCCCGAGATCAAATTGCCGAAGCAGTATCTACCGGTATGGAGCTTGGACAAGATCGAATTCCCAGCCGGGGCTGAAACCAAGGAAGAGGCTGGCTTCAACAAGATTCAGGCCGATCTGCCCTTTACAGTATCGATGTGGGTTTACTATCCAAAGCCAGATGACAACTGGACCCTGATGTCTCAGATCAATGCCAAGGAAGAGGATGGAAGCAAAATTCGAGGATGGACAATCGAAATCCAGGGCAGGTCGCCAGTGATCAAGTTGATTGGCAATGAGGCGCAGCCGATTACTGCACGTGGTGGAAATGCCGCCAAGATGGTGCCTGAAAATTGGTATCACCTGGCCTTCACCTACGATGGTGCCAGACAGAAGAAGGATTCTCTGGAGCTTTATTTTAATGGATCGAAGATTGCTCACGATGGCAAGCAGGAATCTTCGCGGCCGGGGTTGAAAGGATCGATCCTCAACAGCGAGCCGTTGCGCCTGGGCGGGGATGGAAACAAGCGGAAGTTCACAGGTGGAGCGCTCAAGGATGTCCGGATCTACAACCGGGTCCTTTCAAGTGAAGAAATTGGTGTGCTTGAAATGCTTCCTCGGGCAACCGAGGGAAAGCCTGTTGAGTTGTCGCGTGTGTGGTCGGCGATTCACGATGGCGAGACGCGCAAGGTGATGACGAAGATCGCGCAAGTGGAACAAGAGCGAAAGCAGATCTTACGTCGAGGTGCAGTGACCCATGTGATGGTGGAGCGCGACGATCAGAAGCCGATGGCCAACATTCTGTTCCGTGGTATGTACGATCAGCCTCGTGACAAGGTGGAAGCGGATGTCCCTGGCGTACTGGGTGGACTTGGCGCTGGAGTGGAGAAGAACCGTCTTGGGTTGGCCCAGTGGTTATTGAAGCCCGAGAATCCCTTGTTTGCCCGTGCTGCCGTGAATCGGTTTTGGCAGGAAGTGTTTGGCACTGGTCTTGTCAAAACCAGTGAAGATCTGGGCAGTCAGGGCGAAGCCCCAAGTCATCCTGAGCTGCTCGACTGGCTGGCGGTAGACTTCCGGGAGAATGGCTGGGACGTCCGTCGATTGATGCGTCTGATGCTGACTTCGGCTGCATATAAGCAGCAGGCTGTTGCGACTGAAGAGAAGCTGAAGAAGGATGGCGATAACCGCCTATTGAGCCGCGGCCCGCGCTTCCGTATGGATGCCGAGGCTGTTCGTGACTATGCGCTTACGGCAAGTGGATTGTTGGTTCGCAAAGTGGGGGGCCCGAGCGTGAGGCCTTATCAACCGGAACGGATTTGGGAGACGGTTGCGATGGACGGATCCGATACACGGTTCTACACGCAGGATCATGGAGAGAATCTTTACAGGCGAAGTCTCTACACATTCTGGAAACGAAGTGCGCCGCCTCCATCCATGGACATCTTCAATGCGCCTTCGCGTGAGAATTGCACGGTTCGACAGGAACGTACGAACACTCCTTTGCAAGCTTTGCTCACGATGAACGATGTGCAGTTTGTGGAGGCTGCCCGTGTGTTGGCACAACATGCAATTGAAGCGCACAAGAATAACTTTGATGAGCAGCTCGATTATTTGACCGACCGGTTGACCAGCCGCCGTTTCGAGGGTCGCGAGCGGGAGATTGTACGGGCTTCTTATCGCGATTTTCTGCGTCATTATGACAGCCGGCTCGATGATGCCAAAAAACTGATTGCTGCAGGCGAGAGCAAAGGCAACCCGAAGTTGAACGCGCCTGAGTTTGCCGCGCTCACCATGGTGGCCAATGAATTGATGAATCTCGATGAGGTACTGAACAAGTGAAGCATGAACAAGATGCAGTGATGCTCGAGACGCGTCGCCAATTGATTGGCCGCGGAGCGCGTGGCTTCGGAGCTTTGGCCTTGAGCAGCCTGATGGCTCAAGGCAAGGAATTGCCTCATTTTGCCCCCAAGGCGAAGCGCGCGATCTACCTGCATATGGTGGGCGCTCCACCGCAGATGGACCTTTTCGATTACAAGCCCGGGATGAAGGATTGGTTTGATAAGGATCTTCCAGCCAGCATTCGGCAGGGGCAGCGGCTCACGACGATGACCAGTGGTCAAAGCCGGTTCCCGATTGCTCCCAGTGTGTTCAAGTTTGCTCAACATGGCAAGAGTGGGGCATGGATCAGCGAGTTGATGCCCAACGTTGCCAAGATGGCTGACGACATCACGATCATTCGTTCGATGAACACAGAGGCGATCAATCACGAGCCGGCCATCACCTTTATTCAGACGGGCAATCAGGTAGCGGGCCGCCCTTGCATTGGAAGCTGGATCGCCTACGGTCTTGGCAGCATGAACCAGGATCTTCCAACTTTTGTGGTGTTGAATGCAAATCATACTCATCCGAAGGCAAATGTACAGGCGATCTCAGCGCGACTGTGGAGCGCTGGCTTCTTGAGCGCCCAGTATTCGGGCGTGTCTTTGCGGAGTGCGGGTGACCCCGTTCTCTATGTGAAGAATCCGGACGGAGTGCCTGTGGAGATGCGTCGACGGATGCTCGATGCCTTGGGTGAGCTGAACCAGATCACCTACGAAAAGCACGCTGATACTGAAACCAAAAGCAGGATTGCCCAGTACGAGATGGCATTCCGTATGCAATCGAGCGTTCCGGATTTGACTGACTTATCCAAGGAGCCGGATAGCACATACAAGCTCTATGGTGAGGAAGCACGCAAGCCCGGCACTTTTGCCAATCAGGCTTTGATGGCTCGGCGGCTGGTGGAGCGGGGCGTTCGATTCGTACAGCTTTATATGCGCGGATGGGACGTCCACGGCTTGTTGCCCGAGGTGTTGCCATCACAGTGTAAGGATGTCGATCAAGCTTTGTATGGATTGGTACAGGACTTGAAGCAGCGCGGCATGCTGGACGAAACACTTGTGGTGTGGGGCGGGGAATTCGGTCGTACGATCTATTCGCAAGGCAAGCTGACTGCAACCGATTACGGCCGGGATCATCACCCTCGCTGCTTCTCGCTCTGGATGGCCGGTGGTGGTTCGAAGCCCGGAATTGTTCACGGTGAGACGGATGAGTTTAGCTACAACATTGTTCGCGACCCGGTTCATGTAAGAGATTTCCAGGCCACTATGCTGCATCTCTTCGGTGTGGATCATGAACGGTTCACCTATAAATACCAGGGCTTGGACCAGAAGCTGACTGGAGTTGAGAAGGCGCACGTGGTGAAGGGGCTCGTCGCCTGAGTACGCCACAGGGTTGGCTTGCCATTGTAGATGAAGTTGAAAAGCTGACACACGAAGTAGACCGCAATGCTCTGCGGATCTGGTTTGCCACTTGGCCGCTTCTGGTAAAGGAAGTGGTGAACGGTGAACCTCAAGGATCGAAGAGACTGCTCTTCTTCCAGATGAATGGTCAATTTCGACTGGAAAATCTGGCCGATCAGTCGCACCAATTCTTCTATGGGCACCGCTACTGGCCAGCGATCAAGAAAGCGATCGATGCAAGTGGAGAAGGTGATTTGTATTCCAGGGTAGAAGCTACTGCAAACAAGAGCGGCGCTCCAGTTGATTTCGCAATGGCCATGTCTGCCGTGGCATACATGACTCTCGAACAGTGTGGCAGCGGTTTTCTATCCACTTCTTACGAGCCTTCTGTGGTGAAGGAAAAGCCTGAAGATTGGTTGCGGCGAAGAGCCACTCCCATGCGTCCATCTTTGATGGAGCGGCTCAAGGGCAAGAGCAGTTGCGAGCGCGTGATCTTTGACGAGAAGGATCCTCAAGGCTGGTTCGCTATTCAAGCAACGCAGGACATCACTACCGCAGCAGAGCTTGACAAGCGCCCCTTTCATGAAACTGATGGCCGGTGTTATGAAGGCATGGGACCAATCCCGGTGGACTGCCGGTCTGGCTCTTGCGGAACCTGCTGGGTTGGCATCTTGGGAGGAAACGAGAAGCTCGACCCGGTGGAAGAATTTGAACGCAAACGAATCGAATACTTTGGTTACTGGGATAGCGGCTTTGTCGACGCGATGGGGGAACGACCGCTGATTCGATTGTCTTGTCAGACCAAGGCTAACGGCAGCGTGAGCATTGTAATCCCACCCTGGAATGGAGTCTTTGGCTGTTCCCGCCGCGAGAAAGAATCAGGGGGCTGAGCAAGTCACCAAAAGCGTTTAAAACAGCAATGGCTTTTAGCGCCAGTCAACCACTGCCTTAAGAATGCCGTTTGCTGGATCGGTCCAACCAGCAAAGCGATCTGTCATCTGATCGACTGGGCAGAGGTCGCTGACCCAATGTTTGGTGTTGATACGACCGGCTTCGGCTTCGTTGAGAATGTACTGGTGTTCTTCGGGTAGAGCATTTCTGGAACTTAAAATTGTCAGCTCTCTCCGGTGAAACGGATCCGGGTCGTGGAAAGTTACATCGCCGACGAAGAGCCCAACGAAGATCAATTTGCCGCCGGCCCCCACATAACTGAAGGCATCCTCCATTGAGTTCTTGTTGCCAGTGCAATCAAAGATCAGGGTTGGCAATTCAGGGGTTTGATCGAGCACAGATTCATTGGACGAATGCACTACCGCAGCACCCATGTATTTTTCGGAGAAGGCTCGGCGTTCGGGGCTGAGATCGAGTACTTCAAAGCGGACGCCCTTCAGCCGGAGAAACTCCATCACAGTGCAGCCGATCGGGCCAGCACCGATGACCAGGGCACGTTCTCCTGCTTTAGGTTGCGACCGGTTTACTGCATGGCAACCGATACCAAGCGTTTCGATGAGTGCTAACTCCTCGAGCGAAAGTGATTTGGAGGGATAGAGGTGCGCGGCCGGGAGGATCATCTCTTCGCGCATACCGCCATCGGTATGGACGCCCAATACTTTGAGACTGATGCAGCAGTTGGATTTGCCGGCACGACATGATATGCACTCGCCGCATGACATGTAGGGATTGACGGCACAAAGGTCGCCGGGAACGACATTGGTGACACCGGGGCCCGTCGTTAAGACTTCGACTCCCAATTCGTGGCCGAGGATCCTGGGGTAGGAGAAGAAAGGTTGACGGCCCTTGAAGGCATGAAGGTCGGTGCCACAGATTCCAACGGTGCGGATTCGCACGAGGGCTTCGCCTGCTTCAGGAATATTGGCTGAAGGACGATTAGTCCATTGGAAGTCTCCAGGCTGGTTGAGGGAAATTGCTCGCATCTTAGGCAATTGTATGTGGATTGAGGAGTGATAGGTTGGTAAGTGCATGGTGTTGCGATTATTTTTACTTTTCGGAATGATTTTGGGGTTTGGTTCGGCCGCAGATTTCGTCAACGAAATCCATCCGATCCTGGCCAGCCGATGCCTCAGTTGTCATAGCGGCGCGAAGCCTCAGGCTGGGCTTGATTTGTCTAAAAAAGAAGGGGCGGAGAAAGTACTTGACGTCCTGATCGCAAGGGTTGAGGGCCGGGCTGGACGAGTGATGCCGCCAGTTGGCAAGCCGCTTGAGGCCAGGCAAATTGAACTCTTGAAAAACTGGGTTGCTGAGGGTGCCCCGTGGT
>CAZZGS010000060.1:9213-12495 GCA_964653845.1 uncultured Bryobacter sp. | reverse complement strand
AATTTAAGCAAATTCTTTTAAAGAGAAACGTCTGTGCGACGATACGAAGACTATGGAAGTACAATCGATCGGATTAGCCGGGCTGGAAAAAGCGCAAGAAAAACTCGCGGCCGTCGCCAAGCGTCTTTCTGCCGGCGTAGCTGCACCTTCTGGTGGCTCATCTTCAACGAGCGACTCGGTAGACCTCAGCGCTGAAATGGTCGCGCTCCTCGAAGTCAAAGTCGCCACTCAGGCAAACCTCAAATTGGTCGAGTCCGCAAACGAACTCGCTTCACAAACCATCGACATCCTCGGCTAACATCCTCAGCGAAGGCCTCTACAAAAACAAGCGCGCCCGGCGAATCTCTCGCCGGGCGCGCTTTCCATTTCTAAAACCAGAGCTACTTCAGCGGCTTAACACGAATGTTCGTGTACATAATCGTCGACTTCGGATCATGCGCCTGCAGAGCAAACGTGCCGGTATCAATCTTGCGGCCAGGGTTACCCTTGGGGCCTGCCCAGTCAGCCGGCTGTTCCCAATCTGTCACTTTCTTGCCATCGACAAAAATGGTCACATGGTTGTCTTTCACTACGATGTGCTCGGTAAACCAGACATCGTCCTTGAACGGCTCCTTGTTGTCCTGCACGTTGTAAAGACCACCGGTCTTCTTCCAGTCTCCGTGGGAGTTGTTTACCTGAACTTCAAAGCCCTTGTCAGGCCAATTATTTTCCTGATACGCAGTGTGGAAGTAGATGCCGCCGTTGGAAACAGGCTTGGTCATCACATCTACCTTGAGTTCAAAATTCTTGAAGGTGGCGGGCTTGCCTTTGAACGGTCCGGTGAAGTAGAGATGGCAACGCTTGCCATTGGCTACAATCGAGCCGTCTTTCACCTGGAAGGCGTCTTCATTTTCTTTCGCCTTGGTCCAACCGGTAAGATCCTTACCGTTGAAGATGGCAGTAAAACCCTTCTCGGGCTTCGCATCGGGGCCGGCAGCAAACATGAGGCTGCCGGCGAGACTGATCAAAATCGCAATTCGCATGAACTTCAATTTATCAGGCTCTGGGCCCAAGCGGGGATCTCTTGCGCTAACGCAGTAAACCGCTGGAGCGGGTCGCCCAGTCAAGCAGCCATCCGGGGAAGACGCCAAAGCCAATCGTGAGCGCAGCCGACACAAAGAGAACCGCCTGCAAACCAGGTGCAGGGATCGCAAGCTCTACGGCATCCTCAGGCACCGGCTTCACATACATCGCTACAATCACGCGCACATAGTAGAAGGCAGCTACAGCGCTCGTCAGCAGTCCCAAAGCAACCAACCAGTAAAGCTCGGCATCAATGGCAGACTTGAAGATATAAAATTTGCCAAAGAAGCCAGCCGTGAGTGGCAAGCCAATCAGCGAAGCCATGAAGACCGACATCAACGCAGCCGTCATCGGCTGCCGCTTAGCCAGTCCATTGAAGTCGCTCAACTCCGTTTGGTCGCGCATCGAAACAACCGCGAAAGCACCTAAGTTCATCACCGAATAAGCGGCAAGGTAAAACAACACCGCGCTTACACCCAGCGTCGAATGCGCCGCCACAGCAACCAGCACGTAGCCTGCGTTCGCAATTGACGAATAACCCAGCATACGCTTGATGTCGGTCTGCCACAGTGCGGCAAAGTTCCCGACAATCATCGTCAACAACGCCACGACAGACAGCAGCGGCAACCAGCGATCCGCCATCGGCTCAAAGGCCGTAAAGAAGATCCGCAGCAGCGTCGCAAAGGCCGCTGCCTTGGGCGCAGCACTAAGGAAGGCACCAACGGGCGTCGGCGCACCCTGATATACGTCAGGAGCCCAACTCTGGAAGGGGAAGGCCGAAACCTTGAAGCAAAGCCCGGCCAGAATCAGTGCCGCAGCAGCACCAGTCAGAACCGAATCAGGCGCGATATCGGCATTGCCAAGCACCGCAGCAATCTCGTTCAGATTCGTCGACCCGGTCAAGCCGTAGGTCCACGAAATTCCGTAAAGCAAAAAGCCAGTAGCAAAACTACCCAACAGAAAATACTTGAGTGCCGATTCATTCGCCCGCTTGTCATCGCGCATATAACCGGCAAGCACATAAGAAGAAATCGAAGAGATCTCAATACCGATGAAGACCATCATCAATTCGTTCGATGCCGCCATGAGCGACTGTCCAATCATCGAAAGCATCAGCAGCGAATAAAACTCGCCACCCTCGGCATTGCGTTCCCGCAAGTAAGGGCTGGACGTCATTACAGCTAATGCACCAATCGCCAGCACCAGCAAACGAAAGAAGGTTGCAAACGAATCCACCACCAGCATGTTGCGGAAGGCGAGTCCCGGTTCGAAGCCTCCGATGATGCTCGCCACTGCTGCCAGCGCAAGTCCAATCAGAGTAAACGAAGCCATTCCCGGGCGCGTGCCATGCTCATCATGGCGAGACTCCCACAGCATCACCAGCACCGCCCAAACCGCGAGAATCATCTCGGGGAGAAAGCGCAACAACTCTTGAGCGGAAGGCATCAAGTTAGTTTCCATGGACTGCCTCCGCTGCCGGTACCTGGACTCGGAATTCTACGTTCATTTTGCTCTGCTGAAGGATTTTCTGATTTACAGCGCTTTGCAGCGGCATAAAGCTTCCACTGTTGACTCCCATCCAGATCATCAGCAGGATCAGGGGGGCAATCGCAATCGTTTCATTGCCGGACAAGTCTGCTGTATCCTCAGCCGGGTTGGGTCCGAGGAAGGTCCGTTGGTACATCCACAACAGGTATACGGCCGACAGAATCACACCCACCGCAGCAGCGGCCGCATAGGGGAAGCCCGCAAACGCCGCGCCCTGCAGGATGAGGTATTCACCAACAAAGTTATTTAGCGAAGGCAATCCGGAACTCGCCAGCACTGCCACCAGGAAAGTAGTCGCAAGCCAAGGTGTGCGCGAAGCCAGTCCGCCAAAGTCTGCGATATCGCTCGAGCCCTTGCGGTCTTCCAGCACACCGGCCAGCATGAATAACGCACCGGTCGTAATCGCATGACAGACCATTTGGTAGGCCGCACCATCGAGGCCGTTGATGTGAAAGGAGAAGATGCCGAGCACGATAAAGCCAAGGTGGCTCAAAGAACTGAAGGCGAGCAGGCGTTTGATGTTCGGCTGCACAATCGCCACCAGCGCACCATAAAGAATCGCCAGAATCGCCAGGCCATTGATCCAGCCGGCGCACTCGCGCGCGGCATTTGGAAAGAGCGGCAGGCAGAAGCGCAACAAACCGTAAGCACCAAGTTTACCCATCATTCCCG
>CAZZGS010000060.1:8673-9203 GCA_964653845.1 uncultured Bryobacter sp. | reverse complement strand
TTACAATCCCTAGCGGCGACGGCGCGGTCGCGTAAGCGTCAGCCTGCCAGGAGTGGAACGGAAAGAGCGGAGTCTTCACTGCAAAGGCAAGGAAGAAGGCAAGGAACAAAGGCATCTGTTCGGCCGGAGACAACCGGAACGAACCCGCCTGCACTTGCAGCAGAATGTTCTGGTAGTCGAAGGTCCCGGCCTTGAGGAACAAGTAGGTGATCGCCGCCAGCATCAGTACAGATCCGGCAAACGTATAGATGAAAAACTTGACGGTAGCCGCAGACGAAGTCGACCGGCCGGAATCCTTACCGTACTGCCCCATCAGGAAGAGCGTCGGCACCAGCGTCAGTTCAAAGAAAACGAAAAAGAGGAAGAGGTCTTGCGCGGAGAACACACCCACAATGCCAGCCTCAAGCAGCAGCAACCAGGCGAAGAACTGCCCGTCGCGCTTGGACGCCGTAAGAATCGCAATCAGGCTCAACAGGGTCGTCGCAACGATCAACCATAGCGACAAACCATCGGCACCAATCGAGAAGTGA
>CAZZGS010000060.1:5086-8663 GCA_964653845.1 uncultured Bryobacter sp. | reverse complement strand
AAGGAATCCAATTCACAGACAAAGCTTGCGAGATCTTGGTCGGGTTCTGTGCAATCTCGGGGATCATCGCAAGGCTGGCCAGAAACGCCACACCAGAAGTCCCAAGAGCCACCGCAAAGGCGCTACTGGCAGCCTTGCGAAACACAGTCAGACAAAGCAGAAAGCCAATGACAGGAAGGAAGAGAGCAGCCAGGAGATACATTAGCGAGCACCTCCGTTTGTTGCCATCACACCCAGAAAGATGACAGCTCCCAGCAGGATGTACACCGCATAACTGCGGATATTCCCAGCCTGCAAGAGCCGCAAGAAACCACCACCCCAGCGCGTCACAGCAACCGTCGCGTTAACTCCACCTTCAACAATAACTTCTTCAAATCCATTCATCAGAACCGTCCGCGAGCCTTGCTCCAAAGGATGCACAATCGCCGCGTCGTAAGCTTCGTCCACAAAGAACTTGCCTGCGATTGCGCGATAAACACCACCGAGGCTCTTGGCATATCCGTCCGCAGAACCGGGGTTCAATATATACACGTAGTAAGCCATGAAGATGCCAGCAAAAGCGAAGGCAACCGAGATCAGAATCAGCGTCATGTCATGCGGCTGCTCGTGCGCAGGATAAAGCGGCGCAAGCCATTCCATCACAGGAAGATAGCCACCAGCCACGCTCAACAGTGACAGAATCACCAGCGGCATGTACATGATCGCAGGCGACTCATGCGGATGAGCCTTGCCGCGATAAGTGCCAAAGAAGCAGAGAAAAATCGCGCGGAATACATAGAATGCAGTCAGGCCAGCGGTCACAACACCCACCCAGTACATCCAGGGCGAATGCGCATGTGCGGCAAGCAGAATAGCGTCCTTAGAGTGGAAACCCGCAAAAGGCCAAACGCCGGCAATCGCGACAGCACCAATCATCAAAGTCCAATAAGTAATCGGGATCTTGCTACGCAAGCCACCCATGTTTGAAAGGTCCTGTTCGCCATGCAGCGCATGAATCACTGAGCCCGCTCCAAGAAAGAGCAAGGCCTTAAAGAACGCGTGCGTGACCACGTGGAAGATACCCGCCGAGAACGCACCAACGCCCAGCCCAAGAAACATGAAGCCGAGTTGCGAAACCGTCGAATAGGCAAAGACCTTCTTGATGTCGTTCTGAGCCGTTCCAATCAGCGCGGCAACCACTGCCGTCACCAAACCAATCACAGCCACCACGTCCATTGCCACAGGAGCCTTAAGGAAAACCTCGCTCGACCGGGCTACGACATAAACGCCAGCCGTCACCATCGTCGCCGCGTGGATTAGCGCCGACACTGGCGTCGGGCCAGCCATTGCATCTGGCAACCAGACATAGAGCGGAACCTGCGCCGACTTGCCACAAGCCCCAACCACCAGCAAGAGCGCAATCGCCGTAAGCACCCCACCAGACTCTTCAAGCGGCATCTTCTTCGCGGCGGCAAAAACCTGCGTCATATCGAGCGAACCGAAGTGCACCACCATCAGCAGCACGGCAAGAGAAAATCCAAAGTCACCAACACGATTGACGATAAAGGCCTTCTTGGCCGCGTCACCCGCATACTTCTCGAGAAAGTAAAACCCGATCAGCAGGTAAGAGCAAAGACCCACACCTTCCCAGCCCACAAAAAGCAGCAGGAAGTTCTGCGCCAGAACCAGAATCAGCATGAAGAACATGAACAGATTCAGGTAAGAGAAGAAGCGCCAGAAGCCTTCTTCATGATCCATATAACCGACGGCATAAACGTGAATCAAAGTGCCAACGCCAGTCACCACCAGCAGCATGATCGACGAGAGGCGATCTATAGAAAGATCAAAGCCAATCTTCAGATCGCCAGACGAGATCCAGGTGAAGTAGCGTTCAATATGCGGAGTTTCGAGTTGACCGAGTTCGCTCAGCGCCCTCGCCACCCACAGAAAGGAAAGCGCCACAGATCCAATTGCGATCGTCGAAATCAACCCCTTCGACAGACGCCGACCGATGGTGCCGTTGATCAGAGCGCCCAGCAGCGGGAAAAATAAGATAAGCCAGAGTTGCAGGTCAGGTTGGTTGGGCATTAGTTTTTCAGCGAGCTGACCTCATCAATCGATAGGGTCTGCCGATTTTTGAACACAGTCAGGATGATGGCCAGGCCAACGGCTGCTTCAGCCGCAGCAACCACCATCACAAAGAACGTAAAGATCTGGCCATCCACCTGGCGCAGATGTTGAGAGAAAGCCACAAAGCTCAGATTCACGGCGTTGAGCATCAGCTCGATAGACATAAACACCGTGATGATATTCCTTCGAAAAAGAAAGCCGGCAACACCCAGCGAGAACAAAATCGCGCTGAGGATCAGATACCAGGACATAGGGACAGCGTTCAGTTGAGGCATTAGTCGATCTCCTTGCGGGCCAGCACAATCGCCCCTAAAATCGCGATCAGCACCAGGACGCTGGTAACTTCAAACGGGAGCAGATAGTGGTTGAAGAGGCTTCGGCCAATTTCTTTGGCCCCCACGTTGAAGGCACCAAAAGTGACGGTGCCCATCGAGGGCCCCATACGCTGCAACAAATAGGCCAGCAATCCAAGGAAGACCGTCAGCAGAGGAATCCCAAGCAAGCGCGAGGGCCAAGACCTGCCTTTGCTCGTCTCCTCACCCGCATTGAGCAACATGATCACAAACACAAAAAGCACCATGATGGCACCCGCGTAAACGATCAACTGCACAGCGGCGATAAACTCAGCGCCCAGCAACAGGTAGAGCACAGCCAGCGAGCCCATCACGCCAATCAGCGAGAGGGCACTGCCGATCGGGTGCTTCTGCACCACGAGCGAAATCCCACAGGCCACGGCGATGGTAGCAAATATTATGAATAGGATCAGATCCATGACGCTAGTTCTTTGGCCCTTGCAGCGCTACGGCAAACGTGGTAATCAGCAGATTGACGATCGCAACAGGAAATAGGAACTTCCAGGTGAAGTTCATCAGTTGGTCGTAACGGAAGCGCGGCAGTGTGCCACGAATCCAAATAAAGATAAAGAGCAACACACCGGCCTTGGCCACAAACCAGAAGATGGGCATCAGAATCGGCTTTAGCACCGGCACCAGAAACACCAGCGCAATGGCACCAAATACGAGACCAGCGGCAGGCATTGTGAGTCGATCCCACGGCCGGCCCTTAACAGGCTGTATCAAGCCATGAAAAAGAAGCACTGCCGAACCACCAAGCATCAATAAGACAGGAACGAAATCGCTTCCATACTCAACAGGCCACAGCGGATGCCAGCCACCAAGAAACAATACCGTCGCCAGGCAGGTCACCGTAATCATGTTTGCGTATTCAGCCATGAAGAAAGCCGCGAAATTCAGCGAACTGTATTCGGTGTGGAAGCCACCCACAAGCTCGTTTTCAGCTTCCGGCAAGTCAAAAGGCACACGATTGGTTTCGGCAAAAGCAGAAATCAGAAAGATCAAAAAGCTGAACACTTGCGGAAACGGCATCTGGAAGATCGACCAGCGCGGAATCACGCCGAGATAATAACCAGCCTGCTCATTCACGATTGTTCGCAGCGAAAGATCATTCA
>CAZZGS010000060.1:0-5076 GCA_964653845.1 uncultured Bryobacter sp. | reverse complement strand
CGCCATCGGCAATTCGTAGCTGATCATCTGCGCGGAACTACGCAAGCCGCCCATGAGAGAGTATTTGTTGTTCGAAGCCCAGCCGCCCAGCGCGATACCGTAAACGCCCACGCTTGAGATCGCCAGCACAAACAACACGCCAACGTTAATATCGGCAAGACCCAAATCAGTGCGAACGCCAAAGATCTCAACCGAAGGCCCGAACGGGATCAGGCAAATCGAAATCAGTGCAAAGAACACCGCAAGAAACGGCGCCAGAATATAGAAGAAGAGATTGACATGAGAAGGGACAAAGCCTTCTTTGGTCATAAGCTTTACAACGTCGGCAAGCGGCTGCAAGAGGCCGTGCGGACCCACACGATAGGGACCCACTCGTGACTGGATATGCGCCAGAACCTTGCGCTCAATCCACTGCAGATAAGCCAACGTGGTCATGAAGACTCCGGCCACGATGCCAGTTTTGATTAGACTGATGAGAAAGAAGTTCATCGTTTGTAGAGAGCGCCCGGAAACTCAGTAACACTGGTCAGAAGTTTGGAATACCGGCCCAGCGAGCCGGAGGTAAATAACGTATCGCCCGCAGAGCGGATTTCGTCGACAAGGACATCGACAGCAACTCGACCGTTTACAGGGTTAGTCACTGCCGCGCCCCCGGTAATGAGGATTGGCAAAGGAACATTATATCCACGCACCGATTTATGGATCTCCTTGAAGACCACATCGTGGCTCCAAACACCAATCTCAACAGCCATGCCCATCTCCTTGGCGATCAGGCCAAGGGTCTCAAGATCGGTCTTGGTGCCCATCGTTCGCACAGCCGCTTTAAGCCGCTGCACCTGTCCGGTCACGTTGGTCACGGTGCCGTTCTTCTCATAGGCAGAAGCCGACGGGAAGACCACATCGGCAGCCGATGCCGTCTCGTCCAGGAACAAACTATGAGCCACAACAAAGGCGTTCTTCGATGCAAGCTTGCCATCGCGGAGCGGGTTCTCACCCACCACCCAAAGCACATCGAGTGAGTCGCTGTTGAGCATCTGCTTCACCGACATACCCGGATGCGGATCGGCCTCATAGCCCGGCAACAGATTCGGCATCGCACCCATATCCATCGCCCCGCGTGAATTCGAATAATCCACCAGGCAAACGTACTTCACCGGGATGCCAAGCGTTCCCGCCCAGGCAACCAGATCGCGCACGCGCTGGCCCTTGATCGAATCCCCAAACAGAATAACGAGTTCTTTCTCGCCCTTCAACTGTTCAGTAAGATCGTTGAGAGCGTCAAACTCCTGCCCCTCAGGCACCACCATAGAAGCCGCCGAATACTTCGCCTCACGCACTGGCCCCGGCGTCACAGTAAAGATCTTTGCCATGTGATGCCGCACATCAGCACGAAGCTGGAAGGCCAAAAACGGATGCTGTTGCGACAGGTCGGAACCAATCACCAGCGCCGCTTTCGTGTTGTAAAGATCATCAGCCGAAGCAAGGCTAGCCAGGTTCCCCGACACTGCATCGAGCAGCGTCACAAAGTCGCCCGAGCGAACGTGGTCGATATTCGAGTTCTTCAGGCCAGCCCTAGAAAACTTCTGCAGGTAGAACAGTTCTTCATTCGTCAGATGCGTACCGGCAACCACACCAAACTTGCCACCAGCTGCACTCACGCTCTTGAATTTCTCGGCCACAAAGCCCAAAGCCTTAGACCACGACACCGGCTCCAACTTGCCGTTGATCCGGATCATCGGGCTCGTCAGGCGCTCTTCATGCGCATTGAAGTCGAAACCATAACGGCCCTTCACGCAAAGAAACTCGCCATTGATCCCTGACCGGTCGCGGTTATTGCCGCGCATGATCTCGTCATTGCGAACACCGAGTGTCGTCTTGCAACCGTTCGAGCAATGCGTACAAACCGTACCCACATGCTGCATCTCCCACGGTCGCGTCTTGTAGCGATATGTGTTCGAAGTCAGCGCACCCACAGGGCAGATATCAATACAGGCACCGCACTCATCGCAGTCCAGATGATCGCCGCCATTCGGCGTAATCTCGCTGAACACACCGCGATTGGTAACACCGAGCGCACCTACGCCCATGCCTTCATCACAGGCGCGCACGCAGCGGTAGCAAAGGATGCAGCGGGCAGGGTCATAGAAAACAACCGGAGACCACTGCCGCTCCGGCTCATGGTTCTTGATCTCGGTAAAGCGCGATTCCTCCGCGCCATAGCGGAAGACCATATCCTGCAATTCACACTCGCCGCCCTTGTCGCAAACCGGACAATCGAGCGGGTGATTCGTCAGCAGGAATTCAAGGGTACCCTTGCGGGCCTTGGCCAACTGTTCGGTCTCACTGCGAACAATCATGCCTTCCATCACCGGCAGCGTGCAGGCAGTCTGCAGCTTCGGCATCTTTTCTACTTCGACAAGACACATTCGGCAGGCGGCCTGCAGCGAATATCCTTCGTAGTAGCAAAAGGATGGAATTTCAATTCCGGCGCGTTTGCAGGCGTCGATCAGTAAAGTACCCGGAGGGGCAGAAAGCTGGCGTCCATCAACGGTGAAGTTGATAACTGTAGGTGGGGCTGCGGCTGGTGTCGACATAGTGCTTTATCGGATCGCAATCAATTGGTCTGGCGAGGTCACTGGTACAACGTTCTCGCGCAAACGGGCTTCAAATTCTTCGCGGAATTTCTCCACGAAACCAATCGTTGGCATGGCCGCAGCGTCACCAAGCGGACAGAAGGTCCGGCCCAGCATGTTCTTGGCCAGCTCATAAATCAAATCAATATCGGCACGACGGCCGGTGCCTTCATCCATGCGGGTCAAAATCTTTCGCAACCACGTGGTGCCCTCACG
This sequence comes from uncultured Bryobacter sp., assembly GCA_964653845.1. GTDB lineage: Bacteria > Acidobacteriota > Terriglobia > Bryobacterales > Bryobacteraceae > Bryobacter. Next base: position 2,227 of record CAZZGS010000060.1, on the reverse strand, counting down.
GCACGGGATGCACCAGCCACACGATTCATGCGCATAAAAGCGCATCGTGCGCAGTGCCACCTTGACGATATCGGTGTCTTCATCCATCACCATCATGCCGCCAGAGCCGGCCATCGTCTTCATCCGCGCGTAATTGTCATAGTCCATAGGAAAGTCGCACTCGTCAGCTTTCAACACCGGCGACGACGAACCACCCGGAATCACGGCCTTCAACTTCTTGCCGCCCCGAATCCCTCCGCAGACTTCATAAATCATCTTCTGCATCGAGAAGCCCAGCGGCACCTCATACACACCCGGTCGATTCACATGGCCTGACACACACAGCATGCGAGTGCCGCCATTCTTGGGGGTGCCCAGGTCGGCATAAGCTTGCCCGCCCATGCGCAGCACAGCCGGTACGGTGGCAAATGTCTCAACATTGTTCAATACGGTAGGCGAAGCATAAAGGCCGCTCACCGCCGGAAATGGCGGGCGAATTCTCGGCACACCACGCTTGCCCTCAAGCGATTCGAGCAAAGCTGACTCTTCACCACACTCATAAGCTCCAGCACCCGTATGCGTGTAGAGATCAAAATCGATCCCCGAGCCCTTGATATTCTTCCCCAGATATCCATGCGCATAGGCCTCGGCCAGCGCCTTGTCCATGATGTCGATCAGATAGCGGTATTCACCGCGGATGTAGATGTAGCCGGCCTTGCAACCAATCGTGCGCGCGGCAATCAGACAACCTTCAATTAACTGATGCGGATCGTTCTGAATCAGCAGCCGGTCTTTGCAGGTGCCAGGCTCAGACTCATCGGCATTGACAACAACGTATTTCGGCTTTGGATTAGCACGGGGAATGAAGCTCCATTTGAGGCCGGTTGGAAAACCCGCGCCACCGCGTCCGCGCAGATTCGAGAGCTTCAACTCATCGATGATCTGCTCAGGGGTCATCTCAATGGACTTCATGAAAGCCACATAGCCTTCATGCGCCAGATACGTATCGATCGAAGCCGAGTTCGGCAATCCGAATCGCTTCGTGATTACCTTGACTTCATCGGGATGTGGTTCGTTGAACATGGCTGATACTCCTTTGCCTATTGAACCTTCTGCTGGATGCTGTCGAACAGTTGATCCAGTTTTTCAATGGTCATGTGATGGTGATATTCATAACCATCGACCACACACGGGGCCCAGGAACAAGCCCCCGCGCACTCTACTTCTTCGAGAGAAATCAGGCCATCTGCCGTCACCTGCTTGTGCCCGATTCCTAACCGCTTGGTTGTGTGTTGCCACAACTCCTCCCCACCCATCAACAGGCAGGCGATATTGGTACAAACCTGCACATGGTGCTTGCCCATCCGCTGCTTGTTCAGCATCGAATAGTAGCCCACCACTTCTTCCACCTGCAAAGGCGATACTTCGCAGCGCTGCGCTACTTCGGCGACCAATTCCTGCGTCACCATACCAAGCTCGTCCTGTGCATACATCAGCATCGGAATCACAGCCGAGCGCTTGCGGCCCTGTGGATAACGGGCCCATATATCCTGAAGTATTTTTTCGGTTTCGGGGGTAAAATTCATTAGCGGTCCGTGTCTCCCAGCACAAAGTCCATCGATCCCATGCAGGCAATCGAGTCGGCGATCATTCCGCCTTCGCACATCATGCCCAAGCCCTGAATATTGCCAAAGCTCGGCGTCCGCATATGCACTCGGAACGGTTTGCTGGTCCCATCGGAGACCACATAATAGCCAAGCTCTCCACGCGGCGATTCAATCACCTGATACACCTCACCCGGAGGGACACGCACGCCCTCGGTCACGATCTTGAAGTGATAGATCAACGCTTCCATTTGCGTCTTCATCTTTTCGCGTTGCGGCAAAACAACCTTCGGTGCATCTGCCTGGTAGGCCCCTTCTGGCATCCCCTCAAGCGCTTGGGCCATAATCCTTACCGACTGCCGCATCTCTTCCATCCGCACCCGGTAACGCGCATAAACGTCGTTCTCAGTGCGAGTGGGCACATCAAACTCAAAATTCTGATAGCCCGAATATGGCTCATCCTTGCGAGCGTCCCACGGGATCCCGGCCGCACGAATCATCGGCCCGGTAATGCCCATCGCGAGCATCTTGTCCACCGGCACCACACCAACACCAATCGTCCGGTTCTTCCAGATCGGATTGTTATCGAGCAAGTTCTCGTACTCGTCAATCTTGGGCGGAAACATCTCAAGGAATTTCTCTAC